>CAYTQA010000170.1:0-5202 GCA_964439495.1 uncultured Terriglobales bacterium
GCGAGCTTGCGAGCCGGCGCAAGCGAAGGACCCCGGGAATGATGCCTTCATAAATGGAGCTTCAAGCTTTCTCACCTGGAAACACCATTTCTTTTCCCCAGCTCTCAGCTAAATCCTGCCACCTCGGATTCACGCTCTCAATCAATGCGATCTTCTTGCTTCGCGACCAACCTTTAATCTCCTTTTCACGACCAATCGCCTTCCGCACATCCTGAAAACTCTCAAAGTACACCAGACGATGACATTCGTACTTCTTTGAGAATCCATCCATTTCCCCGGCCTTGTGTTGCTTAACGCGCCTTTCAATTGCGTTTGTCATTCCGGTATAGAGCGTGCCGGAATTGCTGCACATGATGTACATCCAAAACTTTTCTTTCATCGCCAGAAAACCTGTCGCCGCATGTATGACCTTGCATTCTCGGGGTCCTTCGCTCGCACTGCGTGCTCGCTCTGGATGACAAAGCATAGAGAGTTGCGAGTTTCAAAAGCACTTGGATATTAACATTCTGGCGCTTATAGAGATTCCTCACTGCTACCTGCGAACGCGCTACTGAACTGTCGCCCGCGCAACGCAAAACTTCGACCCAATAAAACCCTCTCAACTCCTGTCATCCAGAGCGCCGCGCGAGGCGAGCTTGCGAGCCGGCGCAAGCGAAGGACCCCGGGAATGATGCCTTCATAAATACAGCTCAGGCTTTCTCACCACGCGCCGAATTTGTCATTCGGAAAGCGAAGCGACACAATGCCCTATTGCGAATGGAATGCTCGCGGCGTTCTCGTTGAAAAGCCTGCATCTGCATCTAAGGCCTCTACTCTCTCGGGGTCCTTCGCTCGCACTGCGTGCTCGCTCTGGATGACAAAGCGGAGAAAGTTTTCAAGTTGCGAGCTTCAAAAGCACTTGGATATTAACATTCTGGTGCTTATAGGGATTCCTCGTCGCTCCGCTCCTCGGAATGACAAACCTGAAAGGGTCTTGGCAAGATCCGCGAGACTACGCTTTTGAAACTTGAAACCAGAAACTTGAAACTGCGCCTTTGGCTTATCCTGCCCGCCCCCCATACGCCAAATTCTGCCATTCCCGGAACGCCTCTCCTTACCAGGGTTAAGGACTATCCCAACCAAGTAATTGAAAATAAAGGTTAACTCTTGATTAATGACCCTGTTTTGAACCCTCCAGGTTACGATGGTTTGCTTAAATACCTCTGCAATCCTACATCTCTGTCCGCCGGGGGCAGCATCCTATGTGGATAGAAGAAGCTGTATTTACTGTCACTTGGGGCCACTCCAATGAGCTTTTTTCGCCGCATCCGTTGTTCTCTGCGCAACTTCAAGCGCGAATTGAAGAATGTTCCGGTAATTCCTAAATCCATTGCTTCTTCTTCCAAACGGCCCACCATCGGAATCGCCCTCGGCGGAGGATTCGCGCGCGGCCTCGCCCATGTGGGGGTGTTGCGGGTGCTGGAAGAAGAGGGCATTCCCATCGACTACATAGCGGGGACCAGCGTCGGGGCTGTGATCGGAGCGGCGTATTGCAGCGGGGTCTCCGCCAAGGAGCTTTCCGAGCTGGCCAACATCGTTCGCTTCAAGGACTTCGCCCGCTACACCCTTTCCCGCTTCGGGCTCTGCACCAATGACCGTATGACCGGGCTGCTGGAGCGCATACTCAAGGTCCGCACCTTCGAGGAGTTGCGCATTCCACTGGCGGTGACCGCCACCGAGTTTCTCACCGGAGAAGCGGTGATCTTCCGCAAGGGAAAGCTGATCGATCCGGTGCGCGCCAGTTGCGCCTATCCCGGCGTGTTTTTGCCGGTCCACGTGGACGGACGCATGATGGTGGATGGGCTGCTCGCGCACTCCGTCCCAGCCAAGCCGCTGCGCCACATGGGCGCGGAGCGCGTGATCGCCATCTACTTCAGCGCGCATTGGGTAAAGGAAGGCGGCCCGAAGCATGTGCTCGATGTGATTGGCCAGTGCTTCTCCATCGCCCAGGCCAACATGGCCTGCCTGTGGCAATCGGAGGCCGACCTGGTGCTTGAGCCGGACGTCTCCACCTTCTCCTTCGACGCATTCGAGCGCGCCGCCGACATCATCCAGGCCGGCGAACTGGCGGCCCGCGCCGCTCTGCCCACCATCCGCTCATGGTTCCCCAAAGAGGCGCCCGCCATGGAGTTGAAGCAGGTCCCCTCGGTCCAACCCAGCATCCTCCAGCAAACCTCGTAAGACGGCCAGATTTTTACGACGGGCAGCAAACCTTCAACCCCGTTTACTTTTGCCCGCCATTTCCCGGGCCGCCGACGGGCTGCAGCGCCGGCAATCGATCTTCAACCTTGGGGAGCGGCGGAAAGGCCGCATGGGGCTCCGTCTGGTACCAGTAAGCGACGGAATAGTAGTTGTCCGAGCGATGGTTGGCATGGCCATGCTCGATGGTGGCGCGCAGCGACCGGGTAAAGGGCACAGGCGAGTCCAGGTGGAAGCGGTAGACCGAGGAGCGTCCGCCCGCCTTCTCCGCCCCCACCACCGGCGCTCCATATAAATCGTAGGAAAACGGATGCCCGCCGAAGTCCCACGCGCCCAGAAAGTAGTCCTCCGAGCCGGTGCCTGCGATGGAGGGAGTGCGTTCCCCATCCACGAAGAACATGTCATCACCCTCGCCCCACCAGCCATCCTGGTTCTGCAACACTGACATGGTGACGCCCACAAAGTGGCCGCGTCCCTGCGCCTCCAGCCAGACGTAATTGTCCTTTCCGTCCAGATTGGGCTTGTCCCCAACCTGCGGGTCCCAATTGTTCTTCCACTCCGCGGTCCAGCCGTGGTTGGGCTGCGCCTGGCGGTATTGCGCATGGAAGTACAATTCGTCGTCGGGCAGTGGCCGGGAGTAGGCGCGATAGTCAATATTGAAGTAGAGGCTGCGTATCTCCTCGCTGCCTTCGTTGGCGATGGCGATGCGCGCGTGCCTGCGGAAGGGCATGGGAAAGAAGCAGTTCAGCGCCTTGTCGCTGCCCACGGAGAGCAGCCGCGACTGCCACAGGTGGTACTCTCCCAGGCCCAGGCCGAAGAAGTCGCCCAGCGGGGCCTCGACGCTGGCATTCGCCTCTCCGTCCCAGTAGATGCGCAGCACGATCTTCTTCAGGTGATAAGCCTCGGGATCGTTGACCGTGATCCAGATATGCGAGACCATGCCGGGACCGTCCACGTTGAGCAGGTCAAGGCTTTGCCCGGCGGGCAGGCGGCGGAAATCCTTGTTGCCGCCGGTGGGGTCGGCACTGGAGGCGCGCTTCAGCACGTAGGACTGCGGACGGCTCAGCCCATCTTCCAGCGACAGCTCTTGTTCATACGCCGGATTCTGGGCGGCCAGGAACGGGCTGAGCAACAGCATCATTCCCGCGATTTGAAAAAATCGAGGCCTTCGAAGATAGAGAAAACAACGAGACGTGCGCATCAAGGGTGCCTTTCCTGCTAGGCGCGCGCGCCGCGTCCACCGGCGAGCAGCAGGACGATGCCGCCGACCACCAATATGCCGCTGATGTACGGAGGCAGCTTCTGGCTGGTGGTGGTCTCGACCCCGAGCGAGGCCCCGCCGAACTTGACTCCCTGGCGCTGCTTCTGCGGGACCGAAACGAAGAATGACGCAATTCCCAGAACCAGCACAATCAAACCCACCCAGCTTAATGGTCTCAAAAGACTCTCCTTTTAATGAGGTGGTTAGATTAACGGATTCGCGGGGAAAAAGGAACTGAGGGGTGAATCCGGGTTAAGTCGCCCGCCGAGAAAAGCGCTGGTATGGTAAGCATTACGCTCATTCGCGATTTCTCTTCCTGGCGATATCAGAACGGCTCACCACCCGCCCATTGCTTGAAACCTCGGAGCACCAGATGTCGGTCCATTGTTCGAGCGCAACGAATTTTAACAATCCGCAATTATTTCACGCGATTATGTGCGCGCTATAACGACTCGAATAAGAATCAGCAAGTAAGAGTCGTGGCACGATGCGTGGTTGACGCGGTAAGTTGCGGTTAAGAAATTTGATTATAATGACAATCACGAGTGTACTATGGCCTCAGTTGTCCATTTGGAACAATGTCCCTACTCTGATCCGCCTTTCTCCGAATTTACTGATGATCATATTTTCCCTCAATTTCTGGGTGGACGAGCCACGATTCGCATTTGTCGTGAATGCAACAGCGGATTTGGGTATTCTTTTGAGGCTGAGTCCGCAAAACAGATAAAGCGACTCCAAGTCTTCATTGCCCATTTTGGGCTTAATTTAACTCGCACTGCTGCAACTTGGCCTTCCGCCCTCAAGATCGGGGATACCAGCTACAATCTCAAGCCGGGCCAGAACGGCGCCGAATACGAACTGACCCATCCGGTTATTCGACGGGATATATCAGGAAACATCGTAGCTGGTCAATGCAGGTCTAAGGCCGAAGCGGAGCAGCTAGCTCGAAACTTAGTGCAAAAGGGGAAGGCGAAACGCGTTGTTATTGAGCAAACTCCGGGCGAGATTCTCAATGACATTAGCCTAGAGAGTAGCTTCAGCTTTAATTCAAGTCTCTATAGATTAGCGACAAAGCTAGTTGCTAATGCACTGGTATATATGGGTCACCGCCAGCTTATAAGCAGTTCCGGAATTGCGCGATACCTGCATGGAAGTGCTGCTTGGGCAAGTGGGCCTGCATATTGCGACACATCTCAAATACGCAATTTGAGACCGCCACTGAGTCATACCATTTATATTGAATTCGGAAATCCCAGTCACGGAATTGTGCTTGTGTTCGGAGCCATGCAAATCTATGTACCTCTTCCCGTTGCATCGCCGGGAGCATTTTTGGGATTCCTTGACCCTATCACAGGCGAAGAATCCTTCACCGATATGAACCCGATAAGCTTGGTTCCTCCTCCCGCATTTGTGAGTATCAATACCGCTAAAAATTATCTTAGAGAAATGTTGCAGTGGCTTGGGGAGGAAGGGAAACTAGGGGGGCGACCCGTCCACCTGATTTACAGTTACTCGATGTTGACTTAGGACTTCCTTCTTCTTTCTTTTTGGTAGACGGTACATATAAGTTTCTAAAGAAGATTTAGAAGGGGTCGGATTTGGCGAGCCAGACTTTTATCTTATGAAAATATGCCTTTTCGTCGGGATCATGCCGTTACCGATCCCTGTTTTATTGCATCTCGTCTCCGTTTTCTTGGCTCCAG
>CAYTQA010000170.1:5212-7298 GCA_964439495.1 uncultured Terriglobales bacterium
CCAGGTGCTTTGTGTAGTCTCTCCTTCTTTTCCGCCACTCAGCCTTTTGAGTGCCTATATAAGGAAGAGATATCGGCACTTCAAAAATGTGGTGCTTTTCTGATGCGTCGATTTTGACGGTTTTCTGAAATGGCTTTTTCGAATAGTGCGTAGTAATGAAATAAGCCTTGTGAACGTGAAGTTCTTCCACGCAACGTCTCAAGCTTTGCCTGTCCTTCGGCGACATAGAACCAGCGTTCCACTTTAATTCGATGGCTAGCTGAGGCACCGTTCCGCGAAAAATCAATAAATCCACATAATGCCCGGTGTGTATTGAGTGTTTTCTGGCGAGCACCTTCCACAATGGATCTCTTCTGAAGAATTTCCTGAAATGGTAATAAACGCAGCACTCAAGATCAGCCTCTCGCACCATTTTCAGCTTACAGAAATCTCGCTCGATCTCTTTCCTTAATTTAGCAACTACGAATTGTTCGACTTGGCGCACACTGAGACTCATAGGACGGGAATTATATCCCGACATTGGGCAAATTGAGCGGATATGTTGCATATTCGTGACATAAACAAATCCAGGAGACCCAGGGTTTAGCACTTTCCCCTTAGCTCACCCCCTTCACTGACGGGATAGGAGATAGAGGCCATGAAAAGTGCACCCTCCCTGGGGTTTTTCTTTATTTCGGCAGCTAAGTTTGGGGATGCCCTCAAGCGACCCATTGGGGCCGTCTTCGGACCCGCAATAGAGTGGCAGTAACGGGGGCAGTAGATCGATTCCTGCGGCACGCCTATGTGGAGCAGAGAGTACCCAGGAAAGCTGATCCGAACATGCTACAGTTTCTGTTTAATTCATGATTTTGTAAGGCCTCGCGGACCACAAAGCTACGAGGTATTTGGGGTGACCTTAACATGCCCGATAGCGAAAAGACCGAGCCGCGCATTCAGAGATATTCCAGACAAGTTCTACCGGATAGTCTCTCACGGGAACCACATTTTATGGCTCCTGGCCAAAAGGCATTTGTGGCCCTACAACTTCTATTTACATCTGTCTCGGTTGTTTTTTTTGTCCGCATCCTATGTGTACACTGGTTTCCGCCACCGGGAGTTGCGATCGCCCTTATCGCTGTGATAGCTGCCACGATGAGCATACACAGCGACATGGGAAGATATCACAAAGCTTTCTGGATGGCGATTATTGGGGCATTCTTAGTGCTTGAATTAGTGGCTATAGTCCATGAACGCAGGGAGCAGGCGCGTCAACAAAAGAGTGCTCTGGAAGAAGCGCGAGCGCATTTCGGAGACATAGGTGATGGAATTAAAGGCGCAATTACGCAAAGCAGTCAAGGCTTTAAGGAAACGATGGACCAATTCGGGAAAATTGTGCGTAAAACTGAACGCGTAACAAAATTAACCAAGGAGAGCATAGAAGATGTAACAGGCGGAGATTCTTTTGGATTCGTTGTTCCACAAACCTTCGCCTTTGAGGAATTTCCACTTCGCGTGTGGAATCACGGGAGGCATCAATTGACTGGTGTCTCAGTAACAATTGCAAACACCACCAACGACCCAAATTGGGGTTCCGGATTCTATCAGCCGATCTACATCGGCAACATAGGACCAGGAGATAGTCTCCCCGTCCCAAATTATCTGATTAGGCCTCGCCCGGACCCAAAATTGGGTCAAGATTCCTATTGGATTTTTATTTCCGCTCAAAATGGTAGCGTCTCGCAGTCACTTTATTTCAGGCGCAACAAGAAAGGAGCGATTCCTTGGGCCTACAGCTATATAGTGACAAAGCCAACTTCCAAGAAAGAGCGAATCAACGGAGTAATGACAGATGTCACCATCATGCAACAAGTGCTACAGCGGAGATGGTCAGACGAAGTTCAGGCTCCTCACTAGCAGCCTCGAAAGTTTCTTTTAGCGATATTGATGATTTTTGTTCTTCACTGCACCGTGGGATTCTGCCCCCCCAAACAGGTTAGATAGTTCCCAAATTACATCTTGTGCTCTGGCTCTCAAGACGCGACATGATGTCATTTGTGTTTATGTTGTTAGAACCCATCTCATAAATATCTCCGCAGCAGGATGAGAA
>CAYTQA010000171.1:0-7165 GCA_964439495.1 uncultured Terriglobales bacterium
TCAGGATGATCGCCACCACAATCAGAAGTTCGATCAGTGAAAAGCCCTTCTGTTTTTTCATTCTAAAGCCTCCCCGCAAACATAAATTCCTTTTAATCCGTTAGGATCAACAAGCCGAATACTCATCTCGAATCATAGGGAAGGAGCACGACCGCCTCAAATTGAATCTGAACTCCTCATGTGACTTTGGTACTGACGTAATGTATTTTCGAGCATGTCTTTAAGGTAAAAACGCGTTTACAGTATATGTATTCTGGTTGATATACAAATATCGTAATACGATATTTCTCTGTATTCAATGCTTTAGCGAGGACGGAGGATGGATTCGGTACATTTCTCGGGTCCGCCTCCACATTACCTTTTTGCCGCAGTTGTCTCGTTTTTGCCACAGCCGCAATCCTTCGACCGCCTGTACTCTTTAGGTTAGAAATACTTTACCTTCCAACTTGGTATACGAGCAGACAATCCGCGAGGCCGCCTCTTTTCAGGGCATTGGGCTTCACAGTGGCGCTCCGGTCAGCATGCGTATTTTGCCGGCCCCGGCGGGAAGCGGGATATCCTTTCGGCGGGTCGATCTGGACAGCTTCAACATTGAGGCGATTGGCCGCAATGTCGCCAAAGTAAGTTACGCCACCAGCCTGATGAAAAAAGGGGTGCTCATTTCCACGACCGAGCACCTGCTTTCCGCGTTTATGGGCGCGGGCATCGATAATTCCATCATTGAGTTGAACAATCTGGAACTGCCGATCCTGGATGGAAGCGCGCTCCCGTTCCTGCAGGCGATCCATCGCGTGGGCATTCGCAAGTTGCGCAGGCTGCGCACTTACTGGCGCATAAAAAAAGCTGTAGAGGTGCGCGAAGGCGAGAAGTTTATCGGGGTGTATCCCGCGGACCATTATTCAGTGGCCTACACCATTCATTTTCCGCAGCCAATCGGCAGGCAAAGTTTCGAGATCGATCTGCTGGGCGATACCTACATGCGGGAGATTGCGGCCGCGCGCACCTTCGGCTTTCTCGAGGACGAACAGGCGCTGCGCAATATGGGATTGATTCGCGGGGCCTCCGCCGAAAACGCAATCATCCTCACGCGCGAAAAGGTGCAGAACGGGCCGCTGCGTTTCACCGATGAATTTGTGCGCCACAAAATACTGGACCTGATCGGCGATCTTGCCCTGCTTGGCCATCGCATTCTGGGACGCGTGGTGGCCGACCGAGCCGGACACGCCATGCACACGGCGCTGGTCTCAAAGCTGCTGAAAGACCGCTCGCTCTGGGAAGAGACATTCGTCCGAGAGGAGTCCGGCAAAGGAGAATCCCACAGAGAACTTTCCCACGCGCCCGTCCTCTTCCAACAACCTGTTTAGCCCATCGGCTATGCTCCGCCGGGCCCGCATACCTGATTATGGAAAAGTCGCCGTTTCCAGGTGAGGATTGTATTCCCGCTCCGGAGGCACGATCCCGAGTGGCATGTTTCCGCCGTTATATTCCGCCAAGCGGTTCTTCCAGCTTAAAAAGTCGGTAATGGTTTGAGGCTCGATGCGAAGCTGGACGCGGTGCAGGCTGGCAAGCAGCAGATTCATCTCCGCCATGAATCCGGTTTCCGTTCTCTGGCTTTTACGGCTGGGCTTAACGGTCACCCGCACCTCCTTGCCGCTGCATTCCAGCAGACCCCAATGCTGCGGGATTTCGTTCGCGGTAACCAGACCGCGCGGCGTCAGATAGAAGCGCTCGCAGCCCAATCCGATTTCTGGATTTTGGCGAAACGGCTTACTTCGGTCGGCCAGGAAATCAGAACGCGAGATCTTGCATTCCACCACCACCGAGCGGCAGGCGCGTTTCCAGCCGATCGCGTCCGGGGCCTCTCCGGTATTGCAAATCTGTTCCGACAGCACAATGCCGCAGCGATAACCGCGCAGCCACTCGATTGCTTTTTTCACCAATTGCGCGTGAGTCATGTCCCACATGGTTTTTATCGCAACTCACAGGAATGGCGCTAGTGGCTTGCAAGGCTCCGAAAAAGTCCCTTTTAGTCAAAAGCCTGAAATCCGGTCAGCGCGTTGCGGAAGCGCGCAAGCGGGTGCTTTGCGAAGACGCCAATTGCCATTGCCCGCCGCGCAGCAGGAAGAGGTCGGTGAACCGGTCTGAGATTGTAGCCAGGCCGCGCCTTGTCCTTTCCGTATAATTCCTGGCGCCGACCACAATCACGGTGTCCCCATAAATTTTTATATTTTCTCCGGCAATCGCAGCAGATTCATAGGCATGGGATCGGATCTCCTCCGCCTTCGCATTTTTGTCGCGCACCACGCCGCTGCTGTCCACATCGGTATAACCATCCGCCAGCAGGCGCTCCCATGCCGGGATGTCCCGCTGCACAATTGCGTTGTTGAGCTGCCGTTCGAGCGCTGTGATCTGGCTGGTAAGGCTTTGCGAAGACGGCGGAGCAGGATTTACGCGGCCTGGTGAGACCGTCGCTGGTATCGCAGAGGCGGAGGCTGAAGGTTGCGCCTGGGTCCCGGGCGCAGCAGGTTCGACCGGAGGAGGAGTTTGTCCCTGCACGGAAGGCGGCTGGGGCTGGTCCGAAGCCCCAGGGAGGGTCTCCCCGTTAAAGATGATGCGCGATGTCGAGCCGAAGCGCTGGTAATTCGTGTAGTTCACAATTTCGCGGATGCGAACGTCGCCGCTTGAAAAATGCAGCACGTCGTCGGCGCGCGTCGAGGTGGGAAACCAGTACTTCCCGTCAATCAGCGAACGGTAGGTGGTAAAGCTGGGAAAAAGATTTTCATTGCCGCTGGTGTAGAGGTCGGGCACCGGTTTTCCATAGCTCTTCACGATCTGAAATTGCTTGCCGTCCACCCAGATTCGTCCTTCAAAGTATCGCCTGCCGGGCTCCATGGATTTAGGCGTGATATCGAAGAGATAGGTGTTGCCGGTATCCAGTTGCTGCTGTCCCACATAGTTGATCTGGTACTCTGGCAATTCATCGCTGGTAAGCACAAAAGGCATCCGGTTGCGGATATCGTCAATGTCCTCCTTGGTCACTGAAATGTTCTTCAGGGTGGAATGCGGCTGAGCGACTTCCTTGAAGACTCGCTGCCCGCTATTGTCAAAGGTGACATCGAAGGTCTCGGTGTATTCCCCATTGACCCGCCCGCCGAAATCAAGCGTTTGCACCCTGACCTCCTGCCGGTAGGTGTATTGCTCGCGGGCGCGCTTGAATTCCTGCTCCTGCGCGGCAAAGCGCTGGGTTATGTCATTGACGGATAAATTACGTGGAAGCGCAGGATCGATTGGCGGCTCCTGGGCCGCAAACGGCAAAGACAGCAACCCGACCAACAAAAGAATCAAGCCGAAAAATTTTATCTTCATAGGAATAGCAGCATCCGTTGAGATGCGAACAGCACTATAAATCAACATAACAATTTCCGCGAAAGTAAGTCGCGCATTCCAGGATGAGGCAGCGCTTCTTTTTTAGGTTGCCGGGCGTACGCGACTGGCCGATTTCCCGCCTCCTGGGATACGGTTTTTTCATGGTTATTCCGCTGTATTCCGGGGCCGCTCCCGTGTTATAATCGGACTTGCATATCAAGCATCTAACCTCCTGTAATTGCAATCACTTAGCCTTATTCTTCAGAACTGAATAGGGCCACCGGATGGGTCTATGCTGCGCGCGAAACCAGGAGAAGTTTCCCGGCCTTCAGCGCGGCAACCGGAGAACACGTTTTGAAGGAGTTCTGGTTGTGTATCACGCGGAAGATTGAACCAGAATTGACTGAAAAAAGGCCCCGTAAATCACGGGTTTGAATTTCTGCGGACCATCGCCATGCGAAGGATCTCTGGTCAAGAGGATAAAAAGTTTAAATGGCTGACGACAATAACCCCCAACTTCCTTTAACTCCGGACGGTAGCGGGCCACAAGGCCCGGGCGCCGCAAATATGGTGCCCATCAACATTGAAGAGGAGATGCGCCGCTCCTACCTGGATTATTCCATGTCGGTGATTATCGGGCGCGCGTTGCCCGATGTGCGCGACGGGCTCAAGCCCGTGCACCGCCGCATTCTCTTCGCCATGAATTCGGAGGGCCTGCAATATAACAAGCGCTATGTAAAGTGCGCTGGCGTGGTAGGCGAATGCCTGAAGAAATACCATCCACACGGCGACTCCGCCGTTTACGACGCTCTGGTGCGGCTGGCGCAACCCTGGAGCCTGCGTTATCCGCTGGTGGACGGGCAAGGCAACTTCGGCTCGGTGGATGGCGATCCGCCGGCGGCCTACCGTTATACCGAAGCCCGCATGACCAGGATCGCGGGCGAGATGATGGCCGACATTGACAAGGAGACGGTGGACTTCACCCCGAACTTTGACGAGAGCACGATGGAGCCGACCGTCCTGCCCACGCGCATTCCCAACCTGCTCATCAATGGCTCGAATGGAATCGCCGTCGGCATGGCGACCAATATTCCGCCCCACAACCTGACCGAAATCGTGGACGCCACCATTACTCTGGTCAACGCTCCGCAGACCCCACTTAAGGACATTCTGAAGATCGTCAAGGGCCCTGATTTTCCCACCGGCGCATACATCTACGGGCGTAGCGGGATCCAGGCTGCGTATGAAAAAGGACGCGGGCGCTTCATCATGCGCGCCAAGGCGGCGACGGAGACGCTTCCGCAGGGACGGCAGGCCATCATCGTCACCGAGATCCCCTATCAGGTGAACAAGGCCAGGCTGATCGAGCGCATCGCCGAACTGGTGAATGACAAAGTCATTGAAGATCTTTCCGACATTCGCGACGAATCGGACCGCGACGGCATGCGCATTGTGCTCGAATTGAAGCGCGGGGCCGAAGCCCAGATCATCCTGAACCAGCTTTACAAGCACACCTCCATGCAGGAAAGTTTCAGCATGATCTTTCTGGCGGTGGTGAACGGGCAGCCGCGGGAGATGGGGCTGATCCAGGCGATCCAGCATTTCATCGACCATCGCGTCGAAGTGGTGCGCCGCCGAACCGCTTACCTGCTGAGAAAAGCGCGCGAACGCGAGCACATCCTGGAAGGCTACACGATGGCGCTCGACAACCTGGACGCCGTCATCAAGCTGATTCGCGCCTCCGCTTCGCGCCAGGAGGCGAGGGAGAGCCTGCTTGCCGCCAGGTTCAAGGTGCTGGACAAAAACATGATTGAGCGCCTGCGAGCTGCGGGAACGCTCACCGGCGCCAACGAAGGCCGGCTCTCGGGAGCGCAGGCCGATGCCATTCTTGAACTGCAGCTCTATCGTTTAACGCGGCTCTCGACCGAAGAGATACTGAAAGAGCTGGGTGAAATTCGCGAGCGCATTGCCGATTACGAATCCATTCTGGCGTCGGAAAAGAAGTTGCGGAATGTGATCATCCGGGAGCTCGAAGACATTAAGAAGGAATATGGCGACGAGCGCCGCACGGAAATTCAGGATGAGGCGGCGGAGATTACGCTGGAAGACCTGATCACCGACGAGCAGGTTGCCGTCACCATCAGCCACTCCGGATATCTGAAGCGCACGCCGATCTCGACCTACCGGCAGCAGCGGCGCGGCGGCACCGGACGCATTGGCATGAAGACGCGCGAGGAAGACTTCGTCTCGCAGATGTTCGTCGCCTCTACCCACGCCTACATTCTCGTATTCACCAACACCGGCCGCGTCTACTGGCTCAAGGTCTACGAGATCCCTGACGTGGCCGCCGCTGGCAAGGGCAAATCGCTGCAATCGCTAGTTTCCCTGCAGCCGGGCGAGAGCGCGCGGGCCATGCTGCCGGTGCGCGATCTGGAAGAGGAGGGCAAATACGTCTTTTTCGTCACCCGCAAGGGAACGGTAAAGAAGACGCCGCTCAAGGACTTCTGCAATGTGATGTCGCGCGGCATTATCGCCATCGGCATCGAGAAGGATGACGAACTGGTGGCGGCCAGCCTTACCGATGGCCATCAGATCGTCTTTCTCGCATCTCATGAAGGCATGGCGATCCGCTTTGCGGAAGAAGATGTGCGCTCGATGGGCCGTCCGGCTTATGGAGTTCGCGGCATGGACATGGACAAGGGCGATCACATCGTCGGCATGGCGGTTACCCCCAAGGAGCGCAAGAAAAAGAATGGCAAGGACGGAGAAGACATTCCTTCGCTCATCCTTTCAGTCACCGAGCAAGGCTACGGGAAGCGCACCGACGTGGACGAATACCGCCTGCAATCGCGCGGCGGGAAGGGCGTGATTAACGTGAAGACCACGGAGCGCAACGGCAAAGTCTCGGCCATCATGCTGGTAAGCGAGCATTCCGAGTGCATGGTGATCAGCCAGTTTGGAAAAATCATCCGCATCGAAACCAAGCAGATCCGCGAGGCCGGACGTTCCACCCAGGGCGTTCGCCTGCTGCACCTCGACAGCGGTGACCGGGTCGCGGCCGCAGTGGTGATCCCGGTGGAAGAAGTCCCGGAGAACGGAACGTTGTTGCAGTAGAGATATAACACTGGACCAGGAGCGCCGAAGGTTTTCAATCGCTCCTGGTCCATTTTTTTTTACCGGCACAAATTTACATGCTTCCCGCTAGGGCCGCGCTACAATTCTTTCCATGCAAGCCGTTAACCTTGCCCAGAAGCTCTCGCTCTTTTCCGATTATTGCAATCCCAGGATTGTGGGCGAGGTCAATGACTTCCATGTGAAAATCGTCAAGCTGCGGGGAGAATTCGTATGGCACCATCACGAGCATGAAGACGAACTCTTCCTGGTTGTGAAAGGCAGGCTGAAGATGCGCTTTCGAGAGGATGGCGCGGAGCGGGAGGCGGTGATCAGTCCCGGTGAATTCATTATTGTGCCCCAAGAGTTGAGCACCTGCCGAGCGCCGAAGAGGAGTGCCACATGCTGCTGCTCGAACCCAAGACAACGCTCAACACGGGAAATCTGCGGAACGAGCGCACCGTCCCGGTGCCGGCGAAGATTTAAAGTTGATCGTCAACTGCTCTGCAAGAAGGTCTTCGCTGAAAGCAGAATGGCGGTCTAATCCAATCCCACGCTCTTGCTCTTGATCAACCCGGTGATGCGCCGCACAAAGTCATCCACGCTGACCTGGCCTTCATCGCCCTTGCCGCGAGCGCGGACGCTTACCTTGCCGCTCTCCGCCTCCTTATCGCCGACCACCAGCAGG
>CAYTQA010000172.1:0-7143 GCA_964439495.1 uncultured Terriglobales bacterium
CCATCTCTCCGCAAAGGCTGCGGCCTTTGTGCATTCCGTGCTGGCCCTCAACCCTAAAGTTGCGGCCTTCGACTGCGACAGCACGCTCTGGCAGGGCGACTCCGGCATGGACTTCATGTATTGGGAGATCGAGCAGAAGCTCATCTCCGAGGAGGCCAGCCGCTGGTTGCTGGCCCGCTATCAGGAGTATCTGGCGGGCAAGGTCTCCGAGGAGGCCATGTGCGGGGAGATGGTGCAGATCCATCGCAATATTCCGGTGGTCAGAATCATCGCCGCGGCGCGAAAATTCTTTGCGGAAGTGGTGGAGCATAGAATCTTCCCCGAGATGCGGCAACTGGTGCAGCGCCTGCATGAGCGCGGCTGCGAAATCTGGGCGGTCTCTTCCACCAACGATTGGGTAGTGATTGAAGGCGTCAGGCGCTTCGGAATCCCGGCGGAGCGGGTGCTGGCGACCGCCGTCAATGCCATCAATGGGGTCGCCACCAACGAACTGGTGCAGGTCCCCTCGGGAGAAGGCAAGGCCACGGCCTTGCGCCAGGTACTGACGCGCCGGCTCAATGCCAGTTTTGGGAATTCGATTCACGATGCCGCCATGCTGCGGATGGCGGAACATGCCTTTGCCATCAATCCCAATCCGGACCTGGCGGAGATCGCCGGCCAAAAGGGCTGGAGGATTTATCAGCCCGATCTGCCGGCACGAACTTAAGTCAATCGCGGAGCTTGCCTGATGTGCGGGGCTTTTCGGCGTCCGCGCGCAAGGCTGCCTTGAG
This sequence comes from uncultured Terriglobales bacterium, assembly GCA_964439495.1. Taxonomy (GTDB): domain Bacteria; phylum Acidobacteriota; class Terriglobia; order Terriglobales; family Acidobacteriaceae; genus CAYTQA01. The sequence goes on from CAYTQA010000172.1 coordinate 771, forward strand.
GCAATCCATCGCCAGATGACTGGCATGAGTGCTTTCCGGACGCAATCCGCCGACTCTTTCCACCAACTCCTCCCGCCGGATGGCGCTCGCCTCGGCCGCGGTTTTGCCCGCGATCATCTCGGTCAGAGCGGAGCCGCAGGCGATGGCGGCCACGCAGCCGCGGGTTTTATAGCCGACTTCCGCAATGCGTCCATCGCTCATTTTGAGCGTGAGGCGCATGATGTCGCCGCAGGCGGGGTTCTCCACCTGCACCACGATGTCAGGCGACGACAATTCGCCCACATTCCGCGGATGCTCAAAATGATCGAGAAGCTGAGGCGAATACATAATGCCCAGTTTATAGGAAGATGGATTTCGCCAAGATTCGGATGCATTTTGCCATGAACTGTGCGTTCTGGCGGCCTCGGATTAGAATGGATGCCATGTCTGTCTTTTCCAGGCCTGGCGAGTTTACTCCGCGGCGCGTGGTCTCTCTGCAACCCAGCATCACCCTCATCCTCGAACGCCTGGGGCTGCTGGAACGGGTCGTTGCCTGCACAAAATATTGCGTGGAGGTTTGTCCGGGGATCGCGCAATCCCAGGTCAGCATCATTCAGGATGCATGGTCAGCGAAGGCCGAGGAGATCCTCGCCGCCCGGCCCGATCTGGTGATTGCCTCCGTCCCCTATCGCATGGAAGCGGTGGCGGAAATTTTAAAGTCGGGCGCGCAGTTTCTGGGCCTGGCCCCGAAACGGCTGCATGACGTTTACTCGGACATCTCCAGCATCGCCGGCATTATGCATGCCTCCGACCGTGGTCACTACATCATCCGTGAGATGGAGATGGAGATTGCTCGCGTGCGGAGCAGGAATGCGCCGCGCGCGGAGAGGCCCGGCGTGTACTGCGAGGAATGGGGCAAGCCCCTGATCCATTCCCAGGCGTGGGTGGCGGAGCTGGTGGAGGCCGCAGGCGGCAGATTTATTGGCGAGCCGGGTAAAAAAACGGATGCGGAAACCGTGGCCGCCGCCGATCCGGATGTGATTCTCACCGCCTGGTGCGGCGCCGGTGATCGCGTCCCTCTGGAACGGACCATGCGGCAGCGCGGATGGGAGGAGTTACGCGCCGTCCGCGAAGGCCGCGTCTACTGCATCAATGACGAATACCTCAATACCCCAGCCCCCACGCTCCTGATGGGACTTCACGCCATCGAAGCCGCCATCTGGAACGGGGAGGAGACTGCCGGGCTGCGACGGATCCAGCTCAAAGAGCTAATTGGAAGTTGAGATGACAGCGGCAGGCTGCTGTGCAACACTGAATGGCCATGAAGAGTGAAAAAGGCTGGGTCAATCACGAACGTCCGCGCGGGAACACCAGCGTAAGACACGTGGTTGCGGCCCTCATCGTGCAGGATGGCAAAATCATGGTATGCCAGCGCACCCAATACCAGCCCATGCCGCTCAAGTGGGAATTTCCCGGCGGGAAGATCGAGCCCGGTGAAGAGCCGGTTGCCGCGCTGCGGCGCGAGCTCGAGGAAGAGCTGGGCATCGACGCCACCATCGGCGATGAGATTGCCCAGGTGCGCCATCAATATAAGAATGGCGGCGTGGTGGAGCTGCGGTTCTTTGTGGTCCGAAGCTACCGCCGCGAAATCCAGAACAGGATCTTCAGGGACATTCGCTGGGCCACTTTGCCGGAGCTTCCCGCCTACGATTTTCTCGATGCCGACCTCGGTCTCGTTCGCGATCTGGCGGCGGGAAAAATCCTTTAGCCCTTGGCCTTTATATAGGTAAATGCGTATGCCAGCGAAAGCACGATAAGGACCACGGTCGTCCCCCAGGCCAGCATATTAAAGAGCCGCGAGTTGGTGTAGCTGCCCATCAATTCTTTTTTGTTGATCAGCAACAACATGAAGATCAGGACCACGGGCAACAGGAAACCGTTCACCACCTGGGAAAGAATCTGCAATTTCAGCAGCGGGAGGTTGGGAATAAGGATGACCCCGGCGCCCGCGATGATCAGCACTGTATAAAGCCAATAGAACACCGGGGCTTCCTTGAACTTTCGCTCAACCCCGGATTCAAACCCCATCCCCTCGCAAACACTGTAAGCGGTCGAGAGCGGCAGGATGGAGGCGGCAAATAATGAGGCATTGAAAAATCCCGCCGCAAAGAGCAAATAGGCATATTTCCCCGCCAGCGGCCGAAGGGCCTGGGCCGCCGCCGCGGCGCTGTCAATGTTCTTGTGTCCCGTGGCAAACAGGGTCACGGCGCAGGCGATGATGATGAACCACGCAACGATGTCGGTGAATATGCAGCCCACAATCACATCCAGGCGCGAAAGCTTATATTGCTGTTTGCTTATACCCTTTTCCACGACCGACGATTGCAGATAGAACTGCATCCACGGGGCGATGGTCGTTCCGACGATCCCAATCACCATATAGATGTACGACGAGTTCCTTAGTTCCGCGGCCTTGGGAGGAATAAAGGTTTGCAGCGCCGCTGTCTTCCAGTTCGGTTGCGCGATCACGCCGGCGATAATATAGGCGACATAGAAAAGCGAGGCGGCAAGAAATACCTTTTCCACCCCTCTGTAACTGCCCATCACCACGATAAACCAGACAATCACCGCGCAGATGGGGACACTGACATAGGTGGGAACGTCAAACAGTTGCAGGCTCAACGCGATCCCGGAGAACTCTCCCATGATGTTCCCAAAGTTCACGATGACCAGCGCGGTCATCATCAGGAACGTGGGCCGAATGCCAAACTCTTCGCGGATGAGGTCGCTGAGCCCTTTTCCGGTCACCGCTCCCATGCGCGCCGACATCTCCTGGATCACGATTAAAGAGACCGTGACCGGGATCATCGTCCACAGCAGCGCATAGCCGAATTGGGCGCCCGCCTGCGAATAGGTGGTGATGCCATTGGCATCGTTGTCCACGTTGGCGGTGATGAAGCCGGGACCAACTATGGCAAAAAATAAAAGGATCCGGTAGCGCCAACGCCTGAGCCATCTCATCATCGCAAATGCAACCCGTAAAGCTGGACTGGTAAGTTGTCCAGAATAAATTGTGTACAGAAATTCGGCTAGTGAAACGAAGGTTAATTTGTTACTGCCGGTCGAGCAGCAGATTAATTACATCATCGGCGGTGATGACGCCCATGAGGACATTGTTGTCGTCCACCACGGGCAGGGTAAACAGATTGTATTTATCGAAAAGCTCAGGCACTTTTGAGTCCCTGGTCCTCTCATGGCAAAAGATGGTGGATTGCGTATTCAGGGTGGAAAGGGGCGCTTCGCGCTCCGCCAATGCCAGGCGGGCCAGCGGGACAGCGCCGACAAGATGATGCTCATCGTCCACCAGATAGACCGTGCTCACGGTTTCGATGCCGCCTTCAAAATCCCGCAACAGATCGAGGGCATCGGCGACCGTGTCCTCGGGCAGGGCCGAAAGATATTCGGTGGTCATAAGGCCCGCGGCGGAGTCCTCCCGGTGCTCCAGGAGCTCCTCTACCTCTTCGCGCTCCGCGGGCTCCATCTGTTCCAGGATTTCTTCCGAGGTCTCCTCGGGAAGATCGCCCAGGAGGTCGGCAGCGGCATCCGGGTCCATCTCCTCGACAATGTCGGCGGCGCGCTCGGAGTCGAGCGACTTCATGATGGAAACCTGCATCCGGGGATTGATCTCCTCCAACGCATCCGCCGCGACCTGTTCATCCAAGGTGCGGAAGACAGCTTCGCGCTCCGCCGGCGCCAGCTCTTCCAGAATGTCGGCGATGTCCGCGGGATGCAGTCTGGAGAGGCGCTCATGCTCGATCTTGAGCTTGACCCGCCGCGAAGGATCGGTCTCGATCAGGTCCACAAACTCCCACGGAATCACGCGGGTAGGCAGCTTCCCTACCAGCTTCTCGATCGCATTCTGCGGGATCACTCCCTTTAGCAGCCGGCGGACAGCGCCGCGAGTGCCGACGTCCACCTCCGCGACTTTAAGATTCAGGCCGCCATCCCCGTTGATATTGTGCAGGTCCACATCGTTGACGCGGACCACCTTGCGCCCGTGGACATCAATGATCTGCTGGTCGAGCAAATCGCGTTCCAGGAGAAAAAGGTCTTCGGGCTTCTCCACCGTGGGCCAGGTCTTTGGATCGTCGCTGGAGCGCAACAAAAAATTTTCGCCAAACGAGACGGAATGGGAGGGGACAAGGCGATCTCCGCTTTTTGTGCGCACGATGATCCCGGAAATGCGGTTGTAATCTTCCTGAGGGGTGATCGCGACCTCGCGGACGCGTCCCGCCACTGCCCCTTTGTCATCAAGGACGCGAGAGCCAAGCAGTTGTGACAGCGCGAGGTTCATATCGCGAGAATACAAAACCGCGGGGGAACAATCCAGTAAAAGCAAAAAATTATCGTTCGGCTACGATCAATCTGCTATTCACAACTCGCAGGTCGGCCACGAAGTCCGGCAATTTTAGCTTGTCCCGGTTCTCGGGCTCGGCCAATTTCTTCTGCAGGGCCGGATCGACCATCGAGACCGGAATGCTAAGGTCGCCTACCTTGAACGAAGTGGGATCGAAGGTCACATATCCGTCCTTGCTGCCCAGCCTGCCCGCCACCGTAAGATGGACATCCTGTCCATAGACCTGGGTGACGAAGTATCCGGTCACAATATCGCCGGAAAACTCCACGCGCGCATCCTTGATCTGGCCATCCCCCGGTTGCTGCGTGGGCGCCTTCTGGGCAGAGCTGCTCTCAGGCGTTGAAACCGGGACCGGGACGGTCTTCCCCGGTTGGGACTGCGCCGCGCCCATGGAATCAGCCATGGCGGCATTGATCTCCGCGGCTTCCAGGGTCACTTCAGAGCTGCTGCCTTCCCGGTGCGCGGTCGCTAATGCCCCGATCTTCTCCTGAAAAGCCTCGGCCTGCTGTTTTTGCAGGGCTGGATCGTTTTCCGGTCCGTGCCGGGCCGGCGTTTTCATCGCCAGATACAGCACGCTCACGGCCCCCGCCAGAATGAACCAGCGCAGCACCTTGTAAGCCTTGAGAATGGGATTCTGGGTCTCCGCCATAGCGCGAGTTTACCGCTCAAAACCGGGAAACAGGCGCTATGAATTAGCCACCGGACATTACATTAGTGATGTCCAACAAGAGAATGCAATGAACAAGGGCCGGAGCAACCGCTCCGGCCTTTTTCGTCCGTGTCCGACCTTCCCCGCGGCTACAATAGGCGGCATGAGCACCATCAAGAATTCTGAAGAGAAAAAGCAGTTGAGCCTTGAACGGGACCGCCGCAATACGTATGGCGAGAATAGCAAATCCAGCCGCAAGAACATTCAACGCGGAAAGCAGCGCCGACACATGGATGAGCGCAGAACTGTTGGCGAGGTGCTTGGTCGGCTCAAGGGGCAGGTTCAAGAAGACGAAGCGACAGAAGCCGAACTGCAAGCTAAGACAAGGATCACTGATAGCCAGCGTCGTGGATTCAAAAGATAGCCGGATACTCCTCTCGGAGCCGTGCTGCTGGCGAAGAGAGCCAGAAAATTCAAAGTAGTCCACTACCTTGATTCGCCCTTCATTGACATTTGTCCGCTCTCACGGGCAAACTAGCAGTTTCGCCGCTGAATTGGAATTAAAGTGTCGGCGCCATCGAAACAGGCGCGCTGTTGACATTTGAGCCAATACGCAATCTGGACACAATGACCGCAAATCAGGTCTCCTATAAGCTGGATTCCACGCTGGAGAGCGTGAACAAGGTGGAACGGACAGCCAGCGATCTGGCTGCCAGGATCGGGTTCGAGGAAGAGGACTGCCATCGCATCTCGATGGCGGTGCGTGAAGCCGCCGTCAATGCTGTTTTTCACGGCAACGCCTGCGATCCGAGGAAGAAGATCGTGGTGTCTTTTGAGAATACCGGCCAGGACCTGGTGATTACCATCACCGACCAGGGCCGGGGGCTCGATCCATCGACCCTGCCCGATCCTCTGGCGCCGGAGAACCTGCTCAAGCAGTCCGGACGCGGAATATTTTTGATCAATTCTTTTATGGACGAAGTTCGGATACGCACTCTCGATCCGGGAACCGAAATCACATTGGTAAAACACGTTGGCGCGCATCATGACGGGCGCCATAAAGGGGGACCACAGTGACAATGAAAACCAGCAGCCGCCAAATGGACGGCATAACGATCCTCGATCTCAGCGGGCGCATCACCCTGGGCGAAGGCAGCGTCGTCCTGCGCGACGCCATCCGCGACCTGATCAGCCGGGGACAGAAAAAGATCCTTTTGAACCTGGCCGAGGTGAACTATATCGACAGCTCGGGCATCGGAGAGCTGGTCAGCGCTTACACCACCGTCCGCAACCAGGGCGGCGACCTGAAGCTGCTGAAGCTGACCAAG
>CAYTQA010000173.1:0-7112 GCA_964439495.1 uncultured Terriglobales bacterium
CCTGCTCTCCGAGGCATTGCGTGGAGAAGGAGCGCTGCTGCGAAACTCCGAGCTCAAGCGCTTTATGCCCGATTACCATCCCCGCGCCGAATTGGCCCCACGCGATGTGGTGGCGCGCGCCATCGTGCACGAGCTCGAACGCAGTGAGAAACAGCCGGCCGTCGTTTACCTGGACATGCGGCACCTCGATGCCGAACGCCTGCGCTCCCGCTTTCCGCGCATTTACAGCACCTGTATGCAATACAAGCTGGACATCGCGGCGGACCTGATACCGGTAAGGCCGGCGGCGCATTATCTGATGGGCGGGGTGAAAACCGATCTCGATGGACGAAGCAGCGTACCCGGCCTCTATGCGGCCGGCGAAGCTGCCTGCACCGGCGTGCATGGCGCAAACCGGCTGGCCAGCAACTCTCTGCTGGAAGGGCTGGTGTTTGGCGCGCGAGCGGCCCAGGCGATGCGGAACCAGCGGGGCGCGGCCGCTCGCGGCAAAGCGGACTGGCCATCGGCTTCCGTTACTGAGGATAAAATCGTTCCGATTCGCGAGCTGCAACGGCTGATGTGGAGCAAAGCGGGGGTGATCCGCGATGGAGCAGGACTGGCGCAGGCGCTTCGGCAGATCCAGGAGTGGAGGTCGTCATTTCAGGCGCTCAACCACCGGCGGCAGATCGAGGCGGCAAATCTGGCCACTATCGCGGAGCTGATATGCCGCTCCGCCCTGGCCCGCACCGAGAGCCGCGGCGCGCATTACCGGACTGATTTTCCCGAGCGCAACGACGCCCAATTCCAGAAGCATTCGGTACTGAATGGGCAAAGCATCGCCTTCCAATAGCCCCGATGCAGCCTTGCGTTCAGGCGGGCTTTTTTTCCTCCGGCCAGATCAGCGAAGCAATAATGGATACGGCGAGCACCCCGGCAATTGTGGCCAGTACCATGGATGTGGGCAGCTCGTAGTAATGCGAGAGCAGCATCTTGGCCCCGACGAACATCAGGATGACGGCCAGGCCATAATTCAGGTAGTGGAACAGAGTCATCAATCCGGAGAGGGCGAAATAAAGCGAGCGCAGGCCGAGAACGGCGAAGACGTTTGAGGTGTACACAATGAAGGCATCGCGGGTGATGGCCAGCACGGCGGGAATAGAATCCACGGCAAAGATCAGGTCCGTGGTCTCCACCACCAGCAGCACCAGGAACAACGGCGTGGCGAGGCGGCGTCCCGCACGGACAATGAAAAACCTGTCTCCCACATAATTCTCCGTGACCGGAAAATAGCGGCGAAACAGCTTCAGGACCGGGTTCTTTTCCGGATGGACCTCGCGCTCTTCATTCGAAAAGAGCCTGATTCCGCTATAAACCAGCAAGGCCCCAAACAGGTAAATGATGAAATGGAACCTCCGGATGGCGGTCACGCCGACGACGATAAACAACAGGCGCATGAGGAGCGCGCCCACAATCCCCCAGAAGAGCACCTTGTACTGATGCTCGCGGGGCACCCGGAAATACTGAAAGAGAAGAATAAAGACAAAAAGATTGTCCACGCTCAGGGACTCTTCCACCACGTATCCGGTAACGAATTCGAGCGCCGGCCGGCCGCCGTGCCACCAGTAGATCAGCGCCGCAAAAGAGATGGCCAGCGCAATCCAGAAGGCGCTCCAGCCAAATGCCTCCCGGACGCCCACCACGCGGGCGGTGCGGTGCAGCACGCCTAAATCGAGCAGCAGCATCAGCAGCACGAAGACGTTGAATGCAAGCCAGAAGTAGATGGTGTGCGGCATTCCCAGATAAGAGTATCAGCGGTCATAGTTTTCCCGCATGTCACATGCGGCGCAAAAGAATAGAAGAACAAAATGAGCCCTCAATCGCTGGGCGCGCCGCTTCGGCCACAATTCGGGAGACCTCCGGCCATCCCACGGGCAGCTTTCATAATCCTTAAAGAGTGCAGGGGAGCTGAGTTAGCGCTACCCCCGGCGAGGAGCTTCGTTATGCGGTCCAAGGCACAAATTTCGTCGCACCCAATGCATCCCATGCTGGTAGTGCTTCCCATCGGTCTGTGGATTGGAAGCTGGATCTTCGACATTCTTGCGATTAGCCGCCATGACGTGATGCTGGGCGCGGCCAGCTTCTATTGCGCGATTGCCGGGGTAGTGGGGGCGGCATTCGCGGCCATTCCGGGGACGATGGATTACTTTGGCGTGGTGCCTCCCCGGTCCAGCGCCAAAAAACGCGGTGCTCTGCATGGCATCCTGAACGTCTGCATTCTGCTCGCCTTCCTGACGATTGCCATCCGCAGGGGAAATGCCGTCAATCCTCCCGATGGCCTGGAGCTTACCATCGCCACCCTCGCAGTCGCGGTGCTCGCGGTTTCTGGCTGGATGGGCGGCACCCTCAGTTACCGCAACCAGATCGGCGTGGACCGCCGCTATGCCAATGCCGGCCAGCTCAAAGAGCGCACGCTCGACGGTTGGGACCGTCCGGTGTGCAACCAAAGCGAGTTGGGTGATGGCCAGATACTGCTGGCAAAGATCGAGCAGGAGCGGATCGTGATTGCGCGCTGCAGCGAGGGCGTGGTCGCCTTCAGCGATCATTGCACGCATAAAGGCGGGCCGCTCTCCGATGGGGCCCTGGTCGGCTGCACCATCCAGTGCCCGTGGCATGGCTCGCAATTCGATATACGCACTGGGCGGGTAGTGGCCGGGCCGGCCAAGGAAAAGATCACCACGTATCCCATCGAGATACGGGCCGGGGAGGTCTACATCAAACGCGAGAGCAAGAAGCCCAGCGGCGAGCCGGGGGAGCAGCCCGAAGTGGCTTAATCGCCGGCGCTTTGATCCGGCTGGACTGGAGGCAGTCCTTCGGCTTCGAGCAGATGGACCGTCTCCAGCATGACATCCCCGCTGATCTGAAGGCTTTTGGGGCTCAACTTGTCCAGAGTGTCTTCCGGGGTGTGATGGAAGACGTTGTTATATCCATAATCCAGATCGATGACGTCCGCGACCGGCACGCCCAGCCGTGCAAAGGGCAGATGATCGTCCTCGATGGCGGTATTGCGGGCAAAGAAATGCGATTGATATCCGAGCTGAGTGGCGGCCTTAAAGAGAAGCTGCTCAAGCTGAGGATTGGAGTTGCCATCGTGCTCGATGTTGAGGTCGGCATCGCCAATCATGTCTGCCAGCAATAGCGCCTTGACCTGCGGCAAGGTGCCGTCCTGCTTCCATTTCTCCGCCAGATGACGGCTGCCGTAAAGGCTGTCGGTCGCCGACCATTGCTGGAACGCCTCTTCTCCATCAAAAAACACCAGCCAGACGCTATATCCATCGAGCGGCTTGCCCTTGCTCTGCTCGCGCAGCAGGTGGGCGAATTCGAGCAGCAGGCCGGTGCTGGAGCCGCCATCGTTCGCGCCAACGTAAGTCTTGGGCAATGGATAATTGGTATCGTAATGCGAGCCAAGGACGACGATCCCCGGCCGGCTGCCCGGAAACTTGGCGATGATGTTGTTCATGGTGAACGTTCCGGCGGGGGTCTTGTCGCGGAAGATGTCGTCTTCCACCTGCGCGCCCTTAAGATGATTGTGGATATAGCCCTCAAGCTTCTTATGCGCCTCGCTTCCCACCGGACGCGAGCCAAACGCGACAATCTCCTTCGTGTACTGCATGGCGCGTTGCGCGTTCACGCGCAGCTCAGGCAATGCGGCCCCGGAATTTTCCTGTTTAGCAGGAGAGGCTGCGGAAGCTTGCGCGGCGGCGGAGTCACTGGGCATTGCAGAAGCGCCATGGCTGCTGGATTTGGCGCAGGCCAATAAAAGCAGCAACAAACAACTGGTCTGCCCGATAAGAACGAAGCGGGAAAAGAAAGCGCGGGGAGATTGCATCGTTTTGGTTGTCGTCACCCATGCATTTTACTCCCGGAGCGCCGGGCAAGAGGCTTGCGCGCCTCCTATGCTGCTCGCGGCGCTGCTTCCACGCTGCTGAATGGATTTATTCTCTTGTTGTTTAAGATGCGATCGCGGTGAAAAGCATCCAATCCGTATAGTGAATTAAGGAGAGCGCAATGACAAAAAAAGATCGCGAGAAGAAGGCCAGCCCGGAAAATCGTGAAGGCAGCAGCGCTGGAGGGAGTACAGCGCGGGAGGGGAATCCGCCATTCGAGGGAGGGACTCAGATTATCTCCGGCAACAGTGAAATCGAGGCAACTGGACGGCCCACGATGGAAGGCGGCAATTCGGAATTCACCGGCGACAGCGTAACCTCGGTGCTCGATGAGGTCCCGCCGGACGCGGCCCCTCGCAACCGGCGCGCGACCGATCGCGAGCGGGAAACTGAAAGAAAGAACCCGCGCGACAAAGACGCCGCCTGAAGAGGGGTTTCACCACAGAGACACAGAGTCACAGAGAAGGGTGGTCATTCCGAGGAGCGAAGCGAGGGGGAACCCCTATCGTTACCGGAATTTTAAGAAGAGCTGTTAAAAAGCCTGAAGCTGCAATTATGCACGCCGCATTTTCGGGGTCCTTCGCTTGCGCTTGGCTCGCCTCGCGCGGCGCTCTGGATGACAAAACTATTTAAGAGATTAAAAAGGTAAAGAAGAAAAAGCAGGCGCTCTGGTACTGATCGGGATTCCTCGTCGATTCGCTTCTCGGAATGAAATCCACTCTTCTTCTCTGTGGCTCTGTGTCTCCTGTGGTGAAATCTCCGAGAGTGGGCGCCAGCATTATTCTGGTGGTAGGGATTCCTCGTCGCTGCGCTCCTCGGAATGACAACCATAAACGTCTCGAAACTGCTCCTCGCTCAACGCCTGCGCACACTTTGATAGAGTGTGACTATGTTCGCTTCCAGAACGTCATGGGACCTGCGGAAGAACCGTTATTCGGAAGAGCTGGACCAATTGCGGCGGTCGGGAGCGAGGCTGCTCGACCTGACCGCGTCCAATCCCACCACCTGCGGCTTCCATTTTGACGGAGAGGAAATATTGCGCGCGCTGGCCGATCCGGAGGCGCTGGTCTACCATCCCGAGCCGCGCGGATTGTTAAAGACAAGGGAAGCGGTGTGCGAGTATTACCGGGAGCATGCCCGCGCTCTGGGCCCCACGGCAGCCATATCGCCGGAGCAGATTTTTCTGACCACCGGCACCAGCGAGGCCTACTCGTTTCTCTTTCGCCTGCTGTGCGACCCCGGCGACCGGCTCCTGATTCCGCGGCCAAGCTATCCGCTCTTCGATTTTCTGGCGGAGATTCAGGACGTACAGCTCGCGGGCTACCCTCTGCACTACGATCATGGCTGGCAGATGGACATGATGGCGCTGCGCTCCGCCATTACCGCGCGCACCCGCGCCGTGATGGTCGTGCATCCCAACAATCCCACAGGCTCTTTCATCGGCGACGAAGAGATGGCGGAGCTGGCCGCGATCTGCGCCCAAAACCAGCTCGCGGTGCTCTCCGATGAAGTCTTTCTCGATTACCCGCTTTCGGCGAAGGCGCCGCGCAGCTTTGCCTTCAACACGCAATGCCTGACGTTTGCCTTAAGCGGGCTTTCGAAGATCGCGTGCCTGCCGCAGATGAAGGTCGGATGGATCGTTATCAACGGCCCCGAGGAGCTGCGCCGCCAGGCCGAAGAGCGCCTGGAGGTGATCGCCGACACCTATCTTTCGATGAATGCGCCGTTGCAGCTTGCCACGCCCGTGCTGCTGGGGCAGCGCAAGGGGGTGCAGGAGCAGTTGCGCAGACGAGTGCTGAAAAATCTGGACGAGCTGGACCGGCGGATTCGCGGCCAGGAGCTGATCTCGCGCCTTGAGGTCCAGGGGGGTTGGTATGCGGTCTTGCGGGTTCCAGTCACCCGCTCCGACGAAGAGCTGGCCATCGCCTTGATGCGCGAGCAATCGGTGGTTGTGCATCCCGGTCATTTTTACGATTTTTTCCGCGAAGGATTTCTGGTGGTCAGCCTGATCACTCCCGAGCAGGAGTTTTCCGAAGGCATTGAGCGGCTGGCGCGCCTGGTGCGGCAGTAGATTCGTCGAACCACCCATGCAAATCGCCGGACTTTACCGCTTGCGCAGAAACGGATTGCTCTCGCGCTCGGCGCCGATGGTGGTCAACGCGCCGTGACCGGGGACCACGATGGTCTCATCCGGCAGCGCGAGCAGGCGCTCATGCAACGAATCAATGATCTGCTCGAAGTTGCCTCCGGGAAGATCGGTGCGGCCAATGCTGCCCTGAAAGAGCGTGTCCCCGGCAATCAATTTCTTTTCGGCGGGGAAGTAGAGGCAGACGCTGCCTTGCGTGTGTCCCGGCGTGTGCAGCACCGAGGCCCGCAGCTTGCCGGCGGTGATCACGTCCTGGTCCTCAATGCTGCGATCGATCTCCACCGCGCCCGGCGGAGGCGCCCCGATCCATGCCGCCTGGACATCGAGCATCTTGAGCAGGGCATAATCATTCTTGTTCAGCAGGATGGGAGCGCCCGTTGCTGCCCGCAGCTTCATCGCGCCGCCCACATGGTCGATATGGGCGTGGGTGATGATGATCTGCACGATCTTCAAGCCATGCTTGCGCACCACGTCGAGGACGTGCTGGATATCGTCTCCAGGATCGATGACCATGCCTTCATGGGTTTGCTCGTCGCCGATGACGGAACAGTTGCAGTCGAGAATGCCGACCGGGAAGATCTCGTGGACCATGGGTGCTCCCTGCAAATAGAAAGGCCTCCGCACCGGCGGAGGCCCGAAACTGAAGGCGCGTTAGCGCGTTACCGGCTGCGGCTCGCGGTTCGATCCGTTGGCCGGAGGCGGTGGGGTCTTGGTCTTGCTCGGAGTGGTTCCCTGCAATACCGATCCGCTGTGGCGATGCGCCATGGCGATGGAGAGAGTAATGGAGGTCAGCATGAAGATCACGGCCGCCCAGGTAGTGGCGCGGGTCATCACGGTGGAGGCGCCGCGCGGGCCAAAGGCGGTCTGCGAGCCCATTCCACCGAAGGCGGCTGCTACATCGGCGCTGGTGCCGCTCTGGATCAGGACCACAAAGATAAGAAACAGACAAACAATAATGTGAATAATGGTGACGGCGATAATCATTGAAACAACCTTACATTGCTGAAATTATTCTTTGGAGTACCGCAAAGGCAAGTCAACAA
>CAYTQA010000174.1:0-7054 GCA_964439495.1 uncultured Terriglobales bacterium
TCGGCGGAGCTTTTGAGCAGGCGCACGGTCTCAAGCAGCAGATCGTCGAAGTCCATGGCATTGGCCTTGCGCAGCTCCTGCCGGTAGATCTCGTAGATATGCGCGATGCGCTCGGTCTTGGGATCGCGCGATTGCAGATAGGTCTCCTGGGGATCGAGCATGTGGTTCTTGGCCCAGGAGATGCGCGAGAGCACGGCGCGCGGGGTAAGCTGCTTGTCGTCAATGCCCAAGCGCTTCAGCGCCGCCTTTACCAGCGACTGCTGGTCGGCCTCATCGTAAATGGCGAACTCGCGCGTCAGCCCCTGCTTGCCGATGCGCAGGGCCTCAATGTCGCGCCGCAGCACGCGCACGCAAAACGAGTGGAAGGTGGCGATCAGCGGCTTGCGCAACAGACGGCTGCCGATGAGGTGGTCCACGCGCTGCCCCATCTCCGCCGCCGCTTTATTGGTGAATGTCACCGCCAGGATCGAATCCGGCTCGGCTCCGGCATTCTCGATAAGGTTGGCGATGCGATAGGTGATCACGCGCGTCTTGCCCGATCCGGCTCCGGCCAGGATCAGAACCGGGCCATCGACGATTTCAGCCGCCTGTCGTTGTTGCGGATTGAGTTTTTCGAGAAGCAGAGGTCAGATTCCAGTGATCAGTTATAAATAGTTTAACAAGAAGAGCAGGGTTCAATTCACCGCAAGCGTTGAGAAGAAGAGCCTTCAAAAGTAAGCGATTGAAATGCCGTTTGCAGGCTGAACTGAGCTTGATGTCTCACAGGCCGCGTGAAGCCGGTTATTTAGCTACGCACTCCGCGCAGGGGCATTCCCGCCGCAGGTATTCCCACGAGTAAATCCCCGTGGAGTGGCCGTCGTTCCATTTGAAGGCAATCGCGTATCGCCCCACGGGGGTAATCTCAACCGGTCGCGCCGGGTCCTTGTACATGGGCAATGCGCCGGGTTTGGGCCTGGGCGGGGCCCCGGCTTTTCGTCCCGTCTGCTCGCGTTCCTCATTGCAGGTAGCGCAGGGGCAGGCGTCTCGCAGCCAGGGAAAGGTGTAGGCGCTCTTGTGGCCGTCTTTCCAATCGATCTCCATCCCGGTCCCGCTCGTTTTGTTTACCCGGACCGCACGGGGATCGGTGGCATTGGGGTCGGCAAAGCGCTTTTCTTCCTCCAGCCGCACGCGGTCCCTCTGTTCGGCGGGGACCGTCTTGATTGGCTCGTGACCCATGGATTCAAGTGTATCCCATGAGAATGCCGGGTTGCCTAAACTGCTGATTTTGAATACAATAAACCTTTCGAGCAGTCATACTATTTCATTCAGATAGTAAGCCTTCCTGAAGTCCCCTTCTGAAGCAGCTATCGAGATCAAAGTTTGGAGTCTTTATGTCACGCGTATGCGACATGTGCGGCAAGGGGCCGCAATTCGGAAACAATATCAGTCACGCCCACAATGTGAGCAAGCGGCGCTGGAACGTAAACTTGCGCACGGTGCGCGCTATCGTGAACGGCGCCAGCCAGCGGGTCCGCGTCTGCACCACCTGCCTGCGCAGCGGCAAGATCCAGAAGGCGGTCCGGACCACCGCGAAGGCTTCGTAATTCGTCCTTCGTTCTTCGTCCCGGACGAGAATACATCAAAGCAAATTTCCAATCATTTGGATGAAAGCGTTCTCGGCTCCAAGCACGATTCGGATTGAAGCTCGCGTCCGAGTTTACAGAAGCTCTCCACCATGCGAAGAGCAGGACTTCAGGTGCAGCATGATTGCTGCTCGCAAGACCTGCTCACGCCAACCTCTCTGAATTGGCCTTCCATTCCTTTCATTAGCGGACATCTGCCCTTCCTGCGCAAACCATCTAATTTCTTAATAATCCACGAATCCTAAGGACCCGTAAAAAACGAGAGAAGCATGGAACTGCCTCTCTCATAACCGTATGGATTGAGAGATTCTAAGAAGAGGAGTTCAGAATTAATGAAGAAACTTTGGATGATTCCATCTGTTTTCGTGCTTTCGCTCGGGGTAGCGACGGCCCAGACCGCCGGATCAAGCGCCTCCGCGGGCACAACCGCAGGAAGCGCGGGGGTTTCCCAGGGCGCGACCACCGGAATGAGCGGCGGATCGCTCTCATCGGGTACAAGCTCCCAGACCTCAGGAACAACTACCTCAGGCGCCACCGGAACCATGGGCGCGAACAATAGCACGGGAACCGGCGCTGCTTCGACAACCGGAAGGAATGCCTCAACCGGCAGCCCTGCCCAGCCAGTCGGCGCGAATCCCGCGGGAACGACAGCCGGATCTGTTACGGGAAGCACCACAGGAAGCACGACCGGGGTCAACACTGGCACGTCTCCACGGACTACGGCCATCTCGCCGACCACAGCCAATGGCTCTTATATCGGGCCGACAGCCGGATCGGGGGTCAGTCCCACTGTGGTTGCTCCTCCGGCCAGCGGCAACGCTTCGTCCACGAGCGGCAATGCTGGGGTGAATGGAGTCGCAACCAGCAATAATTCGGGTCTATCCACCTCCGGAAGCGTGGCTGCTACCGGCAGCACGCCAGCCGGGACCAACACGATGACTGGGACTACCGGCACCAGCAATATGGGCGTGAATGGCACCGCAACCGCCCCGACCATGACGACCACTACTCCTGGCGTAAGCGGGACTGCGGGAGCAACCGGCACTAACAGCACTGGGACCACAACCACCGTCAGCCCCGGAAGCAACAGCACAGGAGCGGCGACCGTGCCTCGCTAATATCTCGCACTTAAATACAAAAACCCTTCCCGTGAGGAAGGGTTTTTTCTTGCCTGTTGTCTTCGGAGGTCAGGCGGCTTCACCTGATTTTCTCTTTGCTGGCTTTTGTCTGCTCCTGCTCTTTTGTTCTGAAGGCTTCAAATCCTTTGAATCGATGGAGTTGCCGCTTTTAAGAGAACCGGGCTCAGGAGCGCCGGGCGGGGTAGAGCCTTTGTGTGGTTCGCCATCGGGATGGGCATCATCACTGGGAAGCCCCCAGGGGATCTCGGAATCGATGCCATCTCCTAAAATGCGATTTTCCTCTGACTTTCTTTGGTGCGCCATGGAGTAACTCCTCATTACATTTCGGGAATGCTTATGGGAGCCAAAATATTACCCGTTGGTTGCACATCCATGCACTTCTCTGCTTGTCTGATTTGCCATCCCGAGATATGCTGCCTAAAAGCGCATGGCCAATCTGTTTGAGCTCCCCAGATATATAGCGGTTGAAGGTCCGATTCGTGTAGGCAAAAGCACCCTGGCCAAGATCATCTCTGACCAACTCCGGGCGCAGCGTATCGTCGAGCCCGAGTGCAATCCCTTTCTGAAATCGTTTTACGATGGGGAAAGCGGCGCCGGCTTTCAAACCCAGTTTGCCTTCCTGATCCAGAGGTTCGAACAACTGCGCGCCATCGAGCCCAATCACTCCCGCACGGTGGTGGCCGATTACATCTTCGAAAAGGACAAACTCTTTGCCTGCATCAATTTAACGGACCAGGAGCTGGAAGTTTATAACCGTTATTACAACTATTTCCGGGAGCAGCTTCCCACGCCGGACCTGGTGATCTACCTGCAAGCCTCTCCCGAGGTGCTCAAGCGGCGGTTGCGCAAGAAGAATGCTCCGGGCGAGCTGGCGGTAAGCGACGATTACATTGAAGAG
Source organism: uncultured Terriglobales bacterium (assembly GCA_964439495.1). Classification (GTDB taxonomy): domain Bacteria; phylum Acidobacteriota; class Terriglobia; order Terriglobales; family Acidobacteriaceae; genus CAYTQA01. The sequence goes on from CAYTQA010000174.1 coordinate 3,660, forward strand.
GTGGTGAAGGCCTATGAACACTTCTTTTTTCACTACACCTCCTCCGACCTGCTGGTGGTGAATACCAATGACCTGGATTTCGTTGACCGCCACCAGGACCTGAAAGAGCTTATGCGCCGTCTTACCGAGCCGATCAAGGGAACGCAATACTTCCTTCCCCTGGGATCCTCGGAAGCTGCCAGCGCATAAAATTGGCCCTCCGTTCTACAAAGACATTTTAATTTCAACAACTTAGATAAGTACTCTATCTTTTATTTTTTCGAAGCATTAGAATTTCCCTGGCTGCATCTAATCAGCTCAGCAGCGTCAGGCGCTATCCGCAAATGGGCGGAGGCGCACTGGAGGACATATGAGCGCCACTCCGCTTCCGCAGGCCGGAAAGATCACCATCACCGGCATTCTCGAAAAAAAGCAACAGCATCAGCCCATCACCTGTCTTACCGCATACGACTATGCAACGTCGCGGTTGGTGGATGAGGCCGGCATTGACATGGTGCTGGTCGGCGATTCGCTGGCCATGGTCGTCCTGGGCTATGAGAATACCCTTGCCGTCACCATGGAGGAGATGCTGCATCACACGCGCGCGGTGCGCCGGGCGGTAAAACGGGCGCTGCTGATCGCCGACATGCCCTATGCCTCTTATCACGTGGATGAAAAAGAGGCGGTCTCCAATGCCATGCGGTTCATGAAAGAGGCGGGGGCGGAGGCGGTGAAGATTGAGGGCGGAGAAAAGCGCGTCGAACTGATTAAGCGCCTGCTGGATGCTGAAATTCCGGTGATGGGGCACATTGGCCTCACGCCGCAATCCATCCACCGCATGGGCGGCTTCAAAGTCCAGGGCAAGACCCTGGCCGGCATCGAAGAGCTGATGCGCGACGCGGTGGCGCTGGAGCGTGCCGGCGTCTTCTCGCTGGTGCTCGAAGGCATTCCGCGCGAAGTGGCTGCCATGATCACCGAAGAGGTTGAGGTCCCGACCATCGGCATCGGCGCCGGTCCGGAATGCGATGGACAGGTGCTGGTGATTCACGATCTGCTGAATCTCAGCTTTCATCCTGCGGCAAAATTCGTGCGTCAGTATGCGGATGCCGCCGCCCTCATCGGCAATGCGGTGCAAAATTTCAAGGCGGACGTCGCGGCGCGGCTCTTTCCCTCCGACGGCGAATCCTACCATCTGCCTCGTGAAACCCAGGCCGCTCTGGAGAGGATCCGCGCGCGCAAACGCGCCATGGTCCGCTGATACACTCCGCGATGCGCATCGTCACCACCGTTGCGGAAACGCGCGCCGCCACGCGGCAGCTTAGGTCCTCCGGCAAAACGCTGGGGCTGGTCCCCACCATGGGGGCGCTGCACGAGGGGCACCTCTCGCTGGTCCGGTTGGCGAAACAGCAGTGCGATGCCGTGGCCGTCTCCATTTTCGTAAACCCCACGCAATTCGGACCGAATGAGGACCTCAGCAGTTATCCCCGCACCCTGGAGCGCGACCGGCGGATGCTCGCAGCGGAGGCGGTGGACTTGCTGTTCACGCCTTCAACGGATGAGATGTATCCCGCCGGCGCTGTCACGTTTGTGACCGTGGAGGGTCTCAGCGAACGTCTGGATGGGCGCTCCCGCCCGGGACATTTTCGCGGAGTGACCACAGTCGTCTCGAAGTTGTTCCACATCGTCGAACCGGATGTAGCTCTCTTTGGACAGAAAGATGCCGCGCAGGTGGCAATCATCAAACGCATGGTGCGAGATATGAAAATGGGGGTGCGGATTGAGGTCGGGCCGATCGTGCGCGAGCCGGACGGATTGGCGATGAGTTCGCGCCACGCTTACCTTGATCCACGGCAGCGCCGGCAGGCAACCGTGTTATCGCGCGCCCTGAAGGAAGTTGAAAGACTGGCGGCACAGGGGGAAACCAGCAGCACCCGGCTCATCGAAGGCGCGCGCCAGATCTTTCACAAGGAGCCGGAGGTGCGCGTCGATTATATCGAAGTTGTTGACCCTGAGACGCTGGAGCCGCTGCCTGATTTAAAACGTGGGGCGCTGGTCGCCGTGGCCGCCTATGTAGGCTCCACAAGGTTGATTGATAACGCGCTGCTTCCGGGCGCGAAGTAGTTATTGAATTTTTTTGCCGGAGACGAACGGACTTCCCGCCACCACATACCGCAAGGGAAGATTCGCGGCCTTGGTAATGCCGACCCGCGGGATGGCGCGAATCGCAGCCGGCTCGAAATCGTCTTCCATCACCACTAAATCCGAGTCCTGGCCATAAACCCGCTTATCGTTGTCGCGTTCGCGCGTGATGGAGAGCGCCTGGCATAGGCGTCCGGGGCCACTGGCGAGAGCGCGGCGTTGCGCCATGCTGCCAAGCGCTTTCGGATCGAGACCCCGTGCCCTGGCCATGGCAGCCTCCCCGGCGAGAGGCTCCAGGGCGCGCAGCAGGACGCATCCCGCATCGCCCTCGGGCATGCACGATATATTCATGCAAAAGTGGGCGCCATAGATGAAATAGACATAAGCATGGCCAGGAGGGCCAAACAGGACCGCATTGCGGGCGGTTTGCCCTATGAAGGCATGCGCCGCCGGGTCCTCTTTGCCGAGGTAAGCTTCCACTTCCACGATCCGTCCGGCCGCAATCCACTCTGGCGGGAAGAGGGAATTGTCCGATGGAATCATCTTTGCAGCGGGCGCGCCTCTGCGGACGAGAATCTTCCCTAATAATTTGCGAGCGACTTCGCACGGACCGCGCGAGAAGAACTTCTGTTCGATAAGGCGCGGGGGCGAGGAAATGACCGCTGCGCTGGAGGGTTTTTGTCGTGGCATATTTCCGGTCAAAGCAAAAAGCCCCTCAGTAAAACCGCAGGCTTGCGGTTTCCGGTTCCATTCCGGACAGGTTGCGCCCAAAAAGAAAAGCGGCCCCGAAGAGCCGCTTTCTGAGTATGCAAGGTTATGCCGGGGACGGCTGACCGGGCGCAAGTCCCGGGGTACGTCCAGGCTCGGGCTTCAGCACCTGCTGCATGCCGCCATCGTGACCGCCGGAGGGCAGCTTGATGGGCGGCAGGTCCTTGCCTTCGATGATCAGCTTGATCTCGTTGGCATCGAGTACCTCGCGCTCCAGCAGGGCCGCGGCCATGCGGTGCATGGCATCCTTGTGGCTGCCCAGGATGTTCATGGCGGATTGGTAGCCATCGTCAACCAGCCTGCGCACTTCCTGATCGATCTTATGCGCCGTGTCTTCGCTGAAGTCGCGGTGCTGATTGATCTCGCGTCCCAGGAATATCTGCTCTTCCTTCTTTCCGAAGGTGATCGGACCCAGGGTGCTCATTCCGAACTCGCAGACCATGCGGCGGGCAAGGTCGGACGCCTGCTCGATGTCATTTCCCGCGCCGGTCGTCATCTGGCCCAGGAAA
>CAYTQA010000175.1:0-1941 GCA_964439495.1 uncultured Terriglobales bacterium
TCACTGCAATGTGAAATCATACTCGGCTGTATGAGGATTTAGGGGAGCAGGTCAATGCAATTCCCGAACGCAAGAGGTGTACGCGCGCAGAAAGCTGTCCCGTATGTCGTGGCATTGCTCGATACTCTGAAATTTTCTCTCTGCTGGTTCATCATTCAGAAGATACATAGTGACGGCGATTTGGTCCGCGTCGCTGAACAGGTTGTAAATACTAAGGCTTCCGCCCTCCAGATGCTTCCTGTTTACGCTGTACAATTCAATCCCGTTCATGACCTCTTTTTTCGGCGTCGACGATTCCATATTGGGCGTGCCGCTCGCGGCGAACTCCAGGGTATCGATCAGCGTCTGTTTGTCTGTTGCGTATGTGCTCTTCTGTAGCTGCTCCACTTTAAGGTTCACGAATGGCTCGGTCTGGTCATACGTGATAAGTACGCGATAGCCATCGAGCAGCACGACTTCTTGATCGCCGCTTTTGGTCTTCACGCCTCTGGTCATTGTGTGCGGCAACCGATCGACCTGGACGATCTGAAAATCCTTCCCTAATTTGCATTTCGTATACCGCGTAAGCTGGCCGTTGCTCTGAGCAATAGCCGTTAATGGAACAACAGCGCATAAGGCAACGAGAAAGGTATGGGATATCTTCATTAATAGTTCCGCTCTGGTTTTATGATCTTACCGATCTGCTAATTGCAGCAGATTGAAATCGTACAGCGGCAGCGGTGAAGCATCAATCTGAAACTCATCCGCAGCCCCGCCGTTCTCCTGCCGAACCTCACCCCACCTGAACAGCCAGCATTGAGATCGATCCGCCGTCCACGCCTTCGATGGGGAAGATGATGGCTTCGCTCCGCTGCCGGGTGGCGATCACATACAGCATCGGCAAATAATGATCGGGCGTGGGGATGGAGAGCATTGCCTCGCGGCCCAGCGCCTCGTATTCAATCAGCGGCTTGTACTCGCCGGCAAGCATCATCTGCTTTGCCTGCTCCTCGAAGCGGACCGCCCAATCGTAAGGATCGGGCATGTGCCGCCCCCAGGCATAGGCATGAAGATTGTGGACAAGGTTGCCGCTTCCGACGATCAGCACGCCTTCCTCGCGCAGCGGGGCGAGCTTTTGACCGACTGCAAAATGAAATGCCGGCGCCTGCGTCTCGTCAATGCTGAGCTGGACAATCGGAATGTCGGCATCGGGATAGACGTGCCGCAGCACCGACCAGGTGCCGTGGTCGAGTCCCCAGGAATAATCGAGTCTCACCGGCAGCGGGGCCAGCATCGCCTGCACCCGCCGCGCAAGCCCCGGATCGCCCGGAGCGGGGTATTGCACCTGGTACAGCTCTTTAGGGAAGCCGCCAAAATCGTGGATGGTTTTGGGCGAAGTGCTGATGGTAACCCTGGTCTCGGGTACGAACCAGTGGGCAGAGATGGAGAGGATGGCCTTCGGCCTGGGGACCTGCCTTCCGATTTTCCGCCAGGCTTCGGTGTAGCGGTTGTCGAGCAGGGCATTCATGGGATTGCCGTGTCCGAAGAAGATTGCAGGCAGCATCTCAGCCATTGGAGGTTTCCTTCTTCCTTATGGTAATGCTTCCACGGATTGAGCTGTAAACAGGCCAGAGCGGGGCGGGCGTCCACTCAAAGCCGGGCTGCGGAGTTGACCCAGACCTTCGCTTGCTCTCACACCAAAAAGAGCAGCGCCATTTGACCGAAGCCCTCTATTTGCGGATGCTATAGGAATCCAGGGACGCGAAGGGAGCGAATCATGAAAGAAATCACCGCCTATCTGACCTTTGACGGGAACTGCCGTCAGGCCGTCCAATTTTATGAAAAATGCCTTGGAGCGGAGCTGCAGATGATGCCCTTCTCCGAAGGCAAATTCGATTTTCCCGCGGAAGCAAAAGACAGGATCATGCACGCGAAGCTGACCAAGGGAAACGCGGTCCTGAT
>CAYTQA010000175.1:1951-2310 GCA_964439495.1 uncultured Terriglobales bacterium
GGCTTCGGACGCGATGCCGGGCATGCCCTTCCGGCAAGGCAACAATTTTTCGGTCACCGTCAGTTGTGAAAGCCTTCAGGAAATTGAGAGGCTCTTTGCAGCGCTCGGCGAAAAAGGCAAGGTGACAATGCCATTGCAGGATGTCTTCTGGGGCGCGCGCTTTGGAATGCTCACCGACCAGTTTGGCATCAATTGGATGTTCAATTTCGATATGCCTAAAGCGCGATAGCTGGACTACATGCACAAAATGCGATAGCCGGACGCTTGAACAAGGATCGCGGGGCTGAAGCCCTGGAATCGCATCTCTACGGCATGGACCAATCCATGGCCTATGTCTTCTCAGACCAGGTGCATGGGTT
>CAYTQA010000175.1:2320-6984 GCA_964439495.1 uncultured Terriglobales bacterium
AAGCTGCCCCGATTTCCAGCTAGAAGGACAGCCTTGCGCTCAACTGGATCTCCCGTCCCGGCGTCATGGCCATGGTGATGGTCCCGAATTGCGGCTCATTCACAAAGCGGTTCGGCGTGCCCAGGTTGGTTTTGTTGAGAGCGTTGAATGCCTCGGCGCGGAACTGGAACATGGCCTTCTCGGTGAGGCCGAAGGTGCGCTCCAGCGCCAGATCCAAGGTCTGCATCCCGGGACCGTAGACGGAGTTTCGTCCGACGTTGCCAAAGGTATATGCGGGCGGCGCGGCAAAGGCCGCCGGATTGAACCACTGCGCCGCCGTGTGTGTCCCCGGACCGAAGACCGGCTGCCCCGTGGCATTGGCGCGGATGGGGTTCTCGCCCAGCACCGTCCCGGAATTCGCGGTGTCGCCAAAGACGGAGATGGTAAACGGCATCCCCGACTGGATCTGGTAGATGGACGAGAGGTGCCAATTCTGCGTCGCCAGCCGCATCCACTCCGCGCGCCCGAAGGCGGGAATCGCGTAAACGCTGCTCAAGGCGAAGCGATGGCGGATATCGCACCCCGGTCCCTTTTCGGCGTTGAGGTCATTATTGTTTTGCGGAATCGACGCTTCATCCATCGCCGAGCGGAAGTCCGGCGCATTGGTCAGGTTCTTGGCAAGCGTGTAGTTGGCGAGAAAACTGAGCCCATGCGAATACCGCCGCCGCACATTGACGTAGCCCGCGTCGTACCAGCTCCGCGCGCTGTTTTCCAGCAAATTAATCGTGCTTACCGGGAAGGTCATGCTCTGTATCACCGCGCTGGTGCTGCCCGGCGGCAAAGTGGTGTCCGGCACGAAGGTAAGCGTCTTGAACGGACGCCGCGGCCCCAGAGGACCCGGTCCGGGGAGCGCGTTGTTGATCAGGTGCGCGCGTTGCAGGTGAAAGCCGCGCGAGCCAAGATAGCCGAACTCCAGGGACGTATCTTGTCCCAGGCTCTTCTCTACCGCCCCATTCCATTGCTGCACATACTGCGCGGGCGCGTGAGGATCGAAGGCGGTAAAGCTCACGGTGGTGGGCGTCAAGGCGCCGGTGCCCAGAACGGGAGTGCCAAAATTCAATCCTTTCGCGAAGAGCGTGGAGGGAGGAGTGAAATTGTCCGCCTGCTGCGTCTCGGGAAAAACATACGGGACATTGTGCCGCTGGTTGCACCAGGTGTTCTGGTCCACGGGGGTGAAGAAGATCCCATACGCCGCCTTCAAGGCGATGCCCTGATGGGGCAGGTGCTTTGCGATCCCGAAGCGCGGCGCGAAGTTGTGTTTGTTCGCATACATCAGCCCGCGCGGGTAACCCTGCTCGCCGCCGACGAAGACTGAAGGCACGCCATTCTGGAAGATCAGGTTGGTGTTGGTATTGTCCTTGTCATACAACGGGCTTGAGTATTCATAGCGCAGCCCCAGGTTGATGGTGGTGGTCGGCGTTATCTGCCAGCTATCTTCCGCAAACGCGTCCCCTCCCCAATTGCGCAGGTTCATTTGCGGGACCCCCGCCTGGCGCTGCTTTACCGCCGGCAGACTGAGCAGGAGACTGGCAAGTCCCGAGCCGCTGCCATCATTGAATCCCAATTGGGTGGTGTAGCCGTTGGTGAACTGGTAATAGCCGCGATTCTGGAAGAAGCCCCACATCGGCCAGGTGTACCAGTGATAATCGCCGCCAAATTTGAGCCCATGGCGCCCGCGCTGCCAGGCATAGGCGTCACGCAGCTCGTACATGGTGTCCCAGGCATGCATGGGCGTGGCCGCGAAGCTGTCTCCGATGCCGGTATAACCCTGCACCGCGAACCAGGGAGCGCCCCAGGCGTTCCGTCCGCCAAAACCGATGCCCTGGATGCCGAGCTGGCCCCCAATGTCGTTCACGCCATCATTTTGCGAGGTTCGGTCCATGGACAGGCGCGAAAACGCAATCGATGCCGTGTTCACCTGATTGGCCGCGACAATATGGTTCCAGGAAATCACCGACTGCTGCGAACGATTATCGAAGTTCGCGCCGAAGCCGGGGAGATTTTCCGAGGTGGAAGTTGTCCCACTGGTTGGCGAATATCCATTCTCTCCGCCGATCGAGTACCGGCCAAAAAGGGTATCGCCACTGGAGAAGTTGTGATCGATGCGGACCGTGCCTTCGTCCTGTATATGGGTTTCGTTGCGTATGTCGAGATAGTTATTCGAATCGGGCGCGCCCGGCATCATCATCATGTTGGGCTGCGGGACGTATTGCAGGAGGAAGCTTTCCATTTGCGGATTGATCCGGCTCGCGGGGATCTGATTGCCGGAAAACTGACTGCGGGTATAGGGATAATTCGAAGGCCCGGTGGGCAGGCTGGGGTTGTAATTCGGATTGGCGACAGCGGTGGTCGGATCGTAAATTTTTATGTTGCTCTGGCTGAAATCTCCCTGGATCTCAGCTCGCGTGGGCACGGTCAATATCTGGGCATCCGCCTGGGAGAGCCGCAAGCCCTCGTAGTTGGCGAAAAAGAATGTGTTCTTTGCGACCAGCGGTCCGCCCAACGATGCGCCGAAATTGTTCTGCACCAGATGCTTGTTTCCCATGGATTCAAAGGTGCTGGCGTCCATCGCGCCATTGCGCAAAAATTCGTAGGCCGTTCCGTGATATTGGCTCGAACCGGAATGCGTGACAATGTTGATCTGGCCGCCGCCTGCTCCACCCATCTCCGCCGTATAGCTGCTGGTTTCCACCTGAAACTCCTTCACCGCATCCGGCGATGGGCTCAGGTTCTGCGTATTGAAGGTGGGGTCGGTATTGGTAGCGCCATCCAGCAGAAAGAAGTTCGCATTAGGACGGCTCCCGCCAATCACAACTGCGGAGCGCTGCCCCGGACGCCAATAGAGCGGGTTCGTCATCCCCGTTTGCGCCCCAAAACCGATGTGGGCGCCGGGCACGGTGAGGACCAGGTCAATCAGCATGCGTCCGTTCAGGGGCAATTCTTTAATAGATTGCGGCTCGATCACTTCGCCGACGCTGGGGTCGCTGGTGCGCAACGCCTCGCTTTCCGCCGTGACCTTCACCTCCTGGGTCACCGAACTTACCTTGAGCGCGATTTCGAGGGTCAACTTCTGCCCGACCTCGAGCCGCAGCGATTGAGTTCCGATGGCAAAGCCGGAGGCCTCCGCCTTCAGCTCGTAATTGTCCGGCAGGAGCGCGGCGGCCTCGAAGAGTCCCTGCTGGTTTGTTACCACGCGCCGGACCGCGCCCGTGCTTGCCGCGGTAAGTTGAATGACCGCCCCAACCACGGGCAAATGCTGCGCGTCGGTGACCGTACCCGCAACCGTTCCGTAGTTGGTCTGCCCGAATGCACACGCCGTTAATCCGAGAAAACACAATAGAAAACAAGATATCCGCATCGATCTCCCCACCTGACCGCGGCAATTCTAGGGAGGGAGGGAAGTGATATCAATAATAGAAAGGTACTAGAGGTGTAGCGCTGAGCACAGCCGGGGGCGGCTGTGCTACACCGAGCCCTGATGTTTACTGCTGCTCCGGCAACACCGGGAGAACGATAGTGTTCACGATCGAGGGATCGTCACGCAGCTTCACATACAAAAGCGTGCCGTTAGGACGCGGCACCGTCAGCGTCGACTCCACAAAGCCCACCGGAACGGGAACGAAATGGGTGAACTGCGGATCGGAGGAGACCGAATCAATCAGGAACAGATTCTCGCCGCTCAACGTGCATTGCTTGTCAGGGCTGTCCGGGCAGCGGACTTCTTTTAATGAAGGAATGCGTACCAGGTTGGCCAGCGGCTGCCAGTTGCCTTTTACCCCTTTGGCGTCCACGGGACGGAAGCGAAGCGGCCCAAAAGCGGATGGTCCAAAGCTCTTGAGAGGATCGAGGGTGGCAAGCATGGTTTGCGCGTCCTGCAGCACCAGATTGCCATCGGCCAGGTTCAGCAGAACGTCAAAGGAGCCGTCGGCGGTAGCTACCTCGATTTTTTCGTTGCGGGAAAATTTCGCGGGAGACTTGGCCTTCAAAAAAAAGGAGATTCGCCCATCCTGGGGAAGATCGTCCTGATTTCCCAGGCGAATGGCGGAAGGGGTGGAAGATGCTCCGCTCTGGATGCTCTTGCTGATCAGAGAGACCCTGGGACGCGGAGTAGAGACGGTGGTTTTCAGCTCCAGGACGCGACCATCGGTAAGGGCAACTCGGGCCAGCAATTTATCGTCGGGATGGAGGGCGGCGATAGCAGTGGCGTTGGTCGCGGTAAGGCGCAGCTCATCCTTGTCTATGACCCGCGTGAGGGCCTGCGGAGAGAAATGGATGCCGTTTAAATCCACGCCAGAGACCTGGTCCAGTCGCGTGCCCTCCAGAATGCCCTCTTCGTCGCCGGCGCTGATGAGGAAACGTTGCATCTGTGCGGCTTCGGAATAGGTGCGCAACGGGAGTTGGTCAGGCTCGGGGACGCCGTATTGCTTCACCATCACCATTACCGTGCCGGCGCTCGCGTCTTCGAGCGGAACCTGCAGCTCCAGCTCATCCGGCTTGAGGAGCTTCCAATTGCTTTTGAATTCCTTGCCCTGCTGGTCCTTGACCGTGACCTGATCGACGCAGGCGGCAGCGCCGGACTGGAGATGTAGCGCGTCCTTGCGGCCCACCACCAGCGCGCCATTGTC
>CAYTQA010000176.1:0-6982 GCA_964439495.1 uncultured Terriglobales bacterium
GAAATAGCGGGCGATCACCGCGGCATCGAAGCTCCACATATGCTGCGGCAGGGGGAAATCGTGGCGCGCCCAGGGGATGTGGTAGGTCTCCACCGCCTGATGCACCAGGGGCGAAGTGCGGGCGCATTGCGGGCATTCCAGGTCCTCAAATTCGATGATGGCGACCTTGGCGCCCGGCGGAGGTTTCAGCAGCGACGTGTCCGCGCCAAAGGCGGCGGAGGCCAACAGCGACAACATGCAGATTATTGCGGCAAAAATGCGGGTATTCATAATCATTAGACTCAGCGGTTTAAAGTTTCTATATCACGATTCTACCTTATGTGATACGGCTTCCCATGAAGCCGCCTCATAGATGGATCCTGTACTTGAGTTGAATCTCGATCTGGCGCGGGCTGGCCCAGTGCGTGCCGCCAAAGGTATTCGAATCGTCAATCTGATAGCGATGATTGGCGATGTTGAGCGCGGTAAGACGCAATGAGAGCTTTTCGCCGATGTTCTTTCCCAGGGCCAGGTCCACCGTAGTATGCGGCGGCAGATGCTGGGGACCATTGCCATTCAAGAATCCCGAGCCATAGGAGAGGGTAGCGGAGATCCAGCCATGCCAGGGCAGCAATGCCTCCGGGACTGCGGAAAAGGTGTTGCGCTGATCATGATCGAGCAGGAAATAACCCACATCGGGGGAGCTGAAATCAGTAAGTCCACCAGTGACCCCGCCTCTGCCCTCCGCGATCTGGTTGGAGTACACGAGATGCAAACCGCCATGCCGCCAGTTTTGCGGAGTGCTCAGGACCGCCTCCCAGCCGCGAATGCGGGCGCGATCGATGGTAAGCGGAAAGAATATGTTGGAATTGCCAAGCACATCATGATCGAAGAAGTTTCGCGCCGATGTCCGGAAATTATTTACTTCCAGCACCCACGCTCGCAGCGGAATGGAGAGTCCGAAATCATGCTGTTCATCGCGCTCCCCCTTCAGCGGCAGAAAGCCGAAGCCCTGCTGCAAAGCGGAAGCGAGGACGGGCCCGGTGACAGTGGAAAGCGGCGGCGCCTGATAGAAGCGCGAATAGCTCGCTCGCAGCACCCATCCAAGGTAGGGGACGCGCAGCGCTGCTCCCAGGCGAGGATCGGCGGCATTCTCGGTCACCAGCCCGGAGAAATGCGTGAGCCGGACTCCGCCGGTGAGCGCAAGCCATTGGTTCAGCCGGTATTGCTCTTCCAAAAAAGCAGCGGCCAAACTTCCGTTGGGCTTATCTCTTTCGCTCAGGACCGCGCCGCTGCCATCGTTGGCGGCGATGCGGAAAAAGGCGTTGTCATTCTGGGCAAAGCCCATGGCGCCGATTTTGGCATTGGTCTTTCCCTTCACCAGCGCAAAGGTAATTTGGGCGCCGGCATAAATGGACGAACGGTCGTCGGTGGGCATGGGACCGGCATCCGGGCTGAGGACAAATAGATTGGGATCGCGTTTCCCGTCGTAGGCGGCGCGGTTCCAGTGAAAGAAGGGCGAGACCGTCCATACCCCGCCAGCCGGACCGGTATGGATCCATGAAAAATTTGCCAGCGCATCGCGTTCATTGTCCACATCGCGGATTCCATTCGCCTGCATATCGGGCGTGTTGGGGATTTGATAATGATCGCCGCGCGCCGAGCCGGTAAAGCGGAGCTGGTCGTGAGAACCCATGTTCAGGATCAGCGAAGTAAAGCCGCTCAATCCCGCACCCAGATCGTGGACCACCGCCGGGGTAGGCGTTTCCAGGCCAACGTCGCTGCGATTCCCGCTCAAGCTGGTGTAGTAGGCAAAGCGCTGGGTATGGTCCCCAAAGCTGATCTGGTCATTGGAGGTGTATTGCGTGCCGAAGCTGGTGACGATCTCCGCCTCGCGATTGCGCTCGAACCCTGTCCGGGTGACCACATTGAAGACCCCATAGGTACGGTCGCCCGAGTCGGCGGAATAGCCGCCGCGCTGCAATTCAACCGTATCGATGTCCTTGGGGTCGAATTGCGGGCCGGCATTGCTGGCGATATTGGTATTGGGGACGGGCACACCGTCAATGAGCCAGCTCACCTGGTGTCCGCCGCGGACGTGCAGTTGATCGTGCACCACCACCGCTCCCGGGACCATGCTGGTGATGAAGCTCAGGCTGTTGGCGTTGGTGGCCCCGGGAATGGTATCGATGGTCTTGCGGTCCACCGTGGTCATGCTGGTGGCATTCTCGGTGTTCACGGCGGCGGCTTCCCCAGTGACCTCCACGCTTTCATTTGCGCTGGCTACGCTCAAGGGAAAATGCAGCACTGGCGCGCTGCCGGACTCGACCCTCACCGCCGTTTGCGCGGTATTGAAGCCGGTCGCCTCGACCGTAACTGAATATGCTCCGAGCGGGACAGCGTCAAAGCGAAATCCTCCCTCGCTGTTCGTCCTGACGGTTTTCGTGAAGTCGCTGGATTCCGAGCGCAGCGTAACCTGCGCATCCGTCACAGGAAGGTGACTGGGATCATGCACGGTCCCAACCACCGTGCCAAAGATGGTGGCGGACAATAAACCGCTAAACAGCAGGCACACCGCTGCGACAAATACCGGCGCGCGAAATCTCATAGATCTCCCATAAAGACACTCTCGGTAAAATTGGCTTTTAGATGCTGCTGGAGAAACACCTCTGCCGTACAGCTCAGCAGTTGTTCCAGCAAATACCGGAATTATCGGAGACGAAAAGGAGGAGCGCGGTCGGCGGCGCTGCGGAACTGCGGCGCGGGAGGAGCGGCAAAATAAAGTTTGCTGCTATGGGGATGAAGGACCAGCGGAAGGGCCGTGCTGACTGGTCGATGGATGGAAGCCGGAGAGAGCCTTCCAATCGGAGAGCAGCAGCGGCAGTCATTCTTACTGTCAACAAAATCACTGGAGACCGGCCCCTTCATCCCGTCATGGCTCATACCGCCCATGGCCGAAGCGCCGCAATGATGCGCCATGCGCACGCAGCAGAGGCGTTCAACGGGCGCAAGAGCGGCCAGCGCTGGAACCAGGATCGTTCCCAGCAGCAACAGAATTACGAAGGTGGCTATGGCCCGCCGCATGGATTTAGTGTACAAAATTAGCGGCCCCCACACGTATAAGTATATGTCCATGGAGAAAAGCGCCTGGTATGATTGACAGCCAACGTCCATCCCTCCTAATCTTCTAACCTTCCCCTGTTCGTTAAAATTCGAGATGCGGAAAGAGATAGACTACGGTTTATGCGAGTTCTGGTAATTGGCGGCGGCGGACGCGAGCACGCGCTTATCTGGAAGCTGAAGCAGTCCTCCCGCGTACGCGAGGTTTTCTGCGCTCCTGGAAACGGAGGCATTGCGCGCGACGCGACTTGCCTGCCCGCGGACCTGAAGAGCGTGGACAGCCTTCTTCATGTGGCCCATCGCATCGAGCCCGATCTGACGGTGGTCGGCCCGGAGGTCCCTTTGAGCCTGGGAGTGGTGGATGAGTTCCAGCGGCGGGGCTTACGCATCTTTGGCCCCACCCAGGCCGCGGCCCGCCTGGAATCCAGCAAAAGCTTTGCCAAGGAATTCATGCAGCGCTGCAATGTGCCCACCGCGCATTTCGCCATCTGCCTCAACAGCAAGGACGTCGCCGACGCGCTCCCGCTCTTTACCCCGCCAGTGGTGGTCAAGGCGGATGGACTGGCCGCGGGCAAAGGGGTGGTCATCGCGCAAAGCCGGGAAGAGGCCGAGCAGGTCGCGCGCGAAATGCTGAGTCATAAGTTTGTGGGAGATGCCGGGCATCAGGTGGTAATCGAAGAATTCCTGAAAGGGGAGGAGATCTCATTCCTCCTGCTTTCCGATGGAGAGAATATCGTGCCCCTGGTCGCCTCGCGCGACCACAAGCGCATCGGCGATGGCGATACCGGGCCGAATACCGGCGGCATGGGCGCCTACTCCACCGGCGATCTGCTGGAAGAGGAGATGCGGCACTGGATCGTGCAACACATTGCCAAGCCGGTCGTGCACGGCATGAAGAAAGAAGGGACGGAATATCGCGGCATCCTTTATTGCGGGCTTATGATGACGGCCCGCGGCCCCATGGTGCTCGAGTTCAACTGCCGCTTTGGCGACCCTGAAACTCAGGCCGTGCTCATGCGCCTGGAGAGCGATCTGGTGGAGGCGCTGGAGGCCACGATTCATGGCGGGCTGGGCGAGGGATTGCTCTCCTGGTCCAAAGACGCTTCGGTCTGCGTAGTCGCGGCTTCAGGAGGGTACCCCGGCAGCTTTGCAACCGGAAAAGAGATCACCGGGCTGGAGCAGGCGGCACAGCTCCCGGGAGTGCAGATTTTTCATGCGGGAACAGCGCTTCAGGATGGCAGGCTGGTCACATCCGGGGGACGCGTTCTGGGGGTGACAGCCCGCGGCAGCGATCTGGGCTCCGCCGTGGAGCGCGCCTATGCCGCCCTGCAGAATATTCACTATGACGGGATTTATTTCCGCAAGGATATAGCCGCGCGCGCCTTGAGCGGCAAAGCGTAAGATCGCAGGATGCGTATAATTCTCCGCATGAAGATTCCGTCTTTCCTATTGGCCCTCTCCCTGGCGCTTCTGGCCGGATGTGGACGCTCCTCGAATAACAACGCGCCGGCAGCAAGCAAACCGCCGGCCCAGTCGTCCACGCCGATGCTTCACCTGGCACCCGGCGAATGCGGCGATCCGGACGGAACGCATGGATATGTTCGCATCAAGTCTTCCGACGCGAGCGGCCTGTTTGAGAATTGCTCGTTTGGGATCTCCAGCAACGGCCTGACTGCGTTGAAGGCCCAAAGCAGCGGAGGAAAACAAAATTCGGCGATCCTGCTGACCAAAGCGAAGCCAGGGACCGAACGCTGCCATGATGATGCGCCGACCGCGGTAAATTACCGGGCAGTCAATCCGGCGGGGGTCCTTTATATCGCGCACGGCGCAAACATGGGAAAATGCGAGATCAAAACCGCGGCGATAGACGCAAAGCACTGGAAGGGAAGCGCCACCGCGACCCTGGTCCCCGGCGGCAAGGACCAGCACAATCCCGCCGCCAAGCCCATCGAGCTGCAGGTGGAGTGGGACTTGCATAAATAAAACCGCGTTTTCCACTCCCATCCACATGGAAGCAGGCATTTTCACAAGAGACGCACATCAAACCAGCGGAATCCGCTTGTGCGCCGGAATATCTTTTGGCAGATTCATTAAATCCCAAGTGTGAAGTGGATTGCGCTACCGCCAGCACAGCCGGACGGAGAGGAGATCGGCAGGTAACCGCGAAATCCGCATCGAATCATAAGCGGAGATGCTCGCGAATTGCCGCCGCCGGGCCAGCCCGGAACTCTCATGTGGGGGAGGATGCAACTATCCTGCCCTCGCGCAAACACCCACACCTTTTCGCGGTCTGTATCTTGAAAGAGAGCAGACCGCGATTGTTTTGTAAAACAGGAAGCAGGATTTCCGGAACCAGAGTTATGCACATGCTGCCCCATCATTCTCTATTGATCCCCCGCTCAATTCTTCTTAAGATTCAAAGTGCTCCGCGAAAATAGAGTGGCGACCCAGGACCTTCAACTCGAACGCGGTATGCCCGCCAGTCTGGATGCCGAGCGCTCCATCCTTGGGGCGGTGCTTCTCGATAACTCGGCCTACAACGAAGCGGCTGAATCGCTCAAGGCGGAAGATTTTTCGCTCGATTCCCACCGCCGCATCTTTGCCCGCATGCTGGACCTGATGGAGACGGGGCGGCCCGTCGACATCATTACCATCACCGAGGAGCTCTCCAAGAAAAAAGAGGTCGAGGCGGTGGGAGGGGTGGCTTATCTCTCCTCTCTGACCGAGGGCCTGCCGCGCCGGCCCAGCATCGAGCAGTACGTAAAGATCGTAAAGGACAAGGCGCTGCTGCGCGGGCTGATCCACGCCTGCACCAGCGCCATCGCGCGCGCCTCGGAGCAGGCGGAAGAGGCCACCGAAATCATCGATGCCGCCGAAACCGCCATCTTCCAGATCGCGGAAAACCGTCTGGGACAGGGTTTTCTCGGCATCACCGATATCGTTAAGCAGTCTTTCGGCTCCATCGACAAACTGTATGAACGCGGCCAGCGCATTACCGGCCTGGAGACGCATTACGAGAAGCTGGATGAGATGACCAGCGGGTTGCAAGCCTCGGACCTGGTCATCATCGCCGCGCGTCCTTCGATGGGCAAGACCGCCTTCGCCATCAACATCGCGGAGAACGCCGCGGTCAGGGACAAGAAGGTCGTAGGCGTCTTCTCCCTGGAAATGTCGCGCGAGGCCTTGTTGCTGCGCCTGCTGTGCTCACAGTCGCACGTGGACGCCCATAAGCTGCGTACCGGATTTCTGGGACGCGATGATTATCAGAGGCTGGTGCAGGGAATGGCCGCTCTGGCCGATGCGCCTATCTTCATCGACGATTCGCCCGGCATTTCCATTACCGAGATGCGCGCCAAGGCCCGTCGCCTGATGCAATCACAGGGGCGGCTCGACCTGATCGTGGTGGATTATCTGCAACTGGTCAGCGGTGGCGGCGGCAAACGTTATGAGAACCGCACGCAGGAGGTTTCAGCGGTCTCCCGCGGCCTGAAGGCCCTGGCCAAGGAGCTTCGCTGTCCGGTGGTGGCGCTCTCGCAATTGAGCCGCGCTCCGGAAAGTAGGGGCAAGGGGGAGCAGCGTCCTCAGCTTTCCGACCTGCGCGAATCGGGCTCCATTGAACAGGATGCTGACGTTGTCGCATTCATCTTCCGCGAAGAGTACTACATGCGGAAGGACGAGGTGCCGCCGGAGCTGGAGGGGGTCGCCGAGATCATTATCGCGAAGCAGCGCAACGGCCCGACCGGGGCCATTAAGCTGGCCTTTATTAAAAGTTCCACCCGCTTTGAGAACCTGGCTGAAGGCGCGCTGCCGCCAGAGGCATACTAGCGCCCACAGTTGGATTGCGGGCGCCCGGGTCTGAGGATTCGAATCGCCAGTCTTAAAT
>CAYTQA010000177.1:0-6895 GCA_964439495.1 uncultured Terriglobales bacterium
AGACGCGATAGGCCGGAGCGGCCCCCAAAGGCGAGCAATGCCACAACGATCGACGCATTCCATATTACCGGCGCGATGTACGAGAGAAAAAACTTGCGATGGCTATTCAATACCCCCAAACACCAGGCAGAGAGTACCAGCAGTCCAACCCCGGGAAATAATATGCGGACCAGTTGAATGGTCAGCCTGCGGGTTTCGCCTTTAAATCCGGGGGCGATTCCTTCAATCAGGATTGGGGTTGCGAGCACTCCAACCAGGACCAGCAGCGAGGTGGTAAGCGCCAGCAATGAGAATACCGCTCCGGCGATTCGTCCAGATTCCTCTTCATCCCCTTGCGCAACCAACTTTGCGTATACCGGGATGAACGAGGCCGAAAGCACACCCTCGCCAAACAGGTTCTGCAGGAAATTAGGGATGCGCAGGGCGGCCCGAAACGCGTCTGCCGCGTAAGAGTTCCCGAAAAAATGGGCGAACACCCGATCACGCACCAGCCCTGCAAGACGGCTGAGAAAAATACCGGCAGCCACCAGCATGGCAGAGCGTCCTACTCCGGGTTGCTTGCCCGGAAGCGGCATAGGGCCCTTTATTGTTTCAGCGCTTATTGTGATCGCTCCTCCTTCCCACTCTGTCCAGTTATATCCATAACGACAATCGGAACCACGGAGGGGCCTTCCCATAAGACCGGGTTCCGCAAAGTTAGTTCCGGCAACTGGATTATTTAAATGGCCTTTTACGCGAAATCTGTTCTATTCTGAACGAAGCCTATCATGATAGAGGGAAGTTTGTGACCGCGAACTCACAGGGAGTGACGCGATTATCTCTATAAATATTTTTAAATGTCATGCGAGTAAGTTTTTAATGTTCTTATCCAAATCCAGGTTCCTTGTCTCTGTCTTTTGCGCCGTTCTTTTCCTCGAATTCTCGGTCTCCGCTCAAAATAATGTTTGCTCATCTTCAACCCAGCGCGCCACCGCCGGCAAATCCGATCAGGTGGAGTATCCCGCGGAACATTACCTGCTGCGCAATATTCTCTGCGATCAGGCGAATATCTGGACAAGTCCCCTCCGTCTCAGGCTCCGCGACATGAAATTCCTGGTCCCCTTTGCCGGGATCGCTACCGGACTGATCGTGACCGATCGCTCGTCCTCTTTCGAGATGACCCGGGGGAGCCATGTCTCGACAAGCCAGCACATTTCGGATGCAGGTGTGGTGCTTGCCGGAGTGGCCGTGGTTGGGTCCTATGGGCTGGGGCGGTTTCATGCGGACGACCACCTGCGCGAAACCGGCGTGCTGGCCGGAGAAGCTGCGCTTGATTCAGTCGTCATCGATGAGATTTTTAAATTTGGGTTTCGGCGCGACCGGCCCTTTGAGGGGGACAAGAAGGGACATTTTTTCCGCAGCGGGCAGTCATTTCCTTCCGAGCATGCGGGAGTGACGTGGGCAGTCGCCGCAGTAATGGCGAACGAGTATCCAGGTTGGTTTACCAAAACCCTGGCCTACGGGACGGCTTCCGCAGTCAGCCTCGCGCGGGTCAGTGGCCAGCAGCATTATCTTTCGGATGTGTTTGTCAGTGGAGCGCTTGGTTATGTGACCGGGAAATACGTGTACAAAGCCCACCATGACACCGATTTAGGAGGCGAAGATTATGGGACCTTTGTCCACGACGAGAATCCGCTCTCTCCGGGCAATATGGGTTCCGCGTCGGTCCCTCTGGATAGCTGGATTTATCCGGCTGTCGAGCGTCTTGCCGCTCTGGGCGCAATCCATTCGGATTTCCTCGGCCTCCGTCCCTGGACGCGGATGAGCATTGCCGGAATGTTGAGCGAAGCCGAAGACCAGCTTAGCGATGATGAGTCGCAGAATCCTGAGATCCAGAATCTGTATGGGGCCTTGAAAACAGAATTTTCCGATGAACTACGGCTCCAACAGCAGGGGACGAACCAGAGTATTCGTCTCGAATCGCTTTATAAACGTTCCATGTACATCGCCGGGCGTCCGCTCAATGATGGCTATCATTTCGGCCAGACCATTATCAACGATTTTGGGCGGCCTTATCAGCAGGGATATAACCAGGTTTCCGGCTTCAGCGCGCGGGCCGAGGACGGGCGCTTTTCCTTCTATGTGCGCGGAGAATACCAGCATGCTCCCGCGCTGCCCGGCTACAGCGCTCAGGTGAATCAGGTCCTTTCTCAGATAGACGGCATTCCCGGCGAGACATTCACCGGGGAACCCCAGCACAACCAATTTCACCTGCTGGATACGTATGCATCCATCAATGTGCTGGGCAATGACATTTCAGTGGGTAAACAGACCTACTGGTGGGCCCCCGACGACAGCACCGCTTTGATGTTAAGCAACAATGCTGCTCCGTTTTACGGCCTTCGCATCAACCGTGTTCTGCCGTTGTATATCCCGCTTTTCTCCAGATTGTTTGGACCCATCCGGTATGACAATTTCTTCGGACGTCTTTACGGAAACCGGTTTCCTCCCGATCCGTTTACGTTCGGCCAGAAGCTCAGCTTGCACCCCACGCAGAACCTCGAATTGGGCTTTTCCCGAAGCTCGATCTTTGCGGGAAAAGGACTTGAACCCCTCACCTTTGGCACATTTAAGAAGAGCTTTACCAGCCTGACGAGCGGCACCAATGTTGGATTCAATCCCCGCTTTACGCCCGGCACGCGCCATGGAGGCTTCGATTTCAACTATCGGCTGCCTTATCTTCGAAACTGGGTCTCTCTTTATGCCGACTCATTTGTTCACGACGACGTTTCACCGCTCGATGCGCCCCGGCGCGCCGCAGTGACGCCGGGCATATACATCAGCCACTTCCCTCATCTTGCAAAACTGGATCTGCATGTGGAAGGCGGCACCACCGATACGGTGACCCGCCGGGCTTTGGGCGGAAGTTTCTACTATTACGAAACTCTGTATAAGGACAGTTATACGATTAATCGCAATCTTCTTGGCTCATGGATCGGACGAGAGGGAACTGGAGGGCAGGCATGGGCTACCTACTGGGTGAGCCCCACCAATAGCCTGATGGTCGGATACAGGACATTAAAGGTCTCACGTTTTTTTATACCTCAAGGGGAGACGCTGAGCGATTATTCGGCCAAGACCAGCTTTCGAGTGCATCGGGATATGGAAGTAGGCGCTTACATTCAATATGAAAGGTGGAACGCCCCGTTCCTTGCGGACCATCCCGTCTCGAATTTCACGAGCGCCTTTCAGGTGACGTTTTGGCCAAAAGATATCGTAAAAAGGGCGACAGAGGCGGGCCACTAGAATTTACTGCCGTGGGCGATAACTTTAGATTGACGGAGAAAAGACGCCTTTTTCATGCCATGGATGCAGGATTTAGGGTCATAATCCCGCTGAAACGGTAATCAACAGTGAACAATCCGAGTTTTTGGCCAGTTCTCAATAGTAAAATAAGATTGAGCTATAAGGATTGAAAGCGGGTTGCGCGATTCTTAATATTATTGATGAGTAAAATGCCAAAATTCACATTCCCAGCCAAAGCAGGGCTGTTTATCGTAATCAATTGTTTTCTTATTTCCACAATCCCTGTCTTTGCCCAGGATCTGTCCCCAAGTCAAAGTGCAGGGCAGTCTTCGGATTCAACCTCGACAACGAATACAAGTTCTACTCAGAATTCCACTCAGGAATCCGACAACCCCGATCTTCAAACCCTCAAGCCCTGCTCCCAGACGCAACCTGGCCAGGTTTGCCGCAAGGATTCAGGCCAGCCCCAGGGAACTTCTCCGAATATTCAGAATATTCAGACCATGGACGCGAGTGATAGGCAGGCTGAGGAGAGGGCCCGGCGCGAGGCGCTTGAAGAGCAGGGCCAGTTGCAACAGACGCTTTCAAAGCCGTTACCAATCAACGACTTTCAGAATTTCGTGACGCTCTCGATTGGGCGGAAACTGCCTATCTATGGATATGATCTTTTCCAGAACGTCCCTTCCACCTTTGCTCCCGTGGATCGTGTCCCGGTTAGCGCCGATTATGTGATTGGGCCTGGCGATGAGATCGTCATTCGTGCATGGGGACAGATCGACATTAATTACCGGGCCGCCGTTGACCGGACTGGAAATATTTATATTCCGAAGGTTGGACAGATCAACGTTGCCGGCATCCGCTATCAGCAACTGCAGGATTATCTGAAGAATGCGATATCGCGTGTCTATCGCAATTTCGACCTCACAGTGACTCTGGGCCAACTGCGTTCGATTAAGGTTTTCGTGGTGGGGCAGGCCCGCCGTCCCGGCACATATACGGTAAGTTCGCTAAGCACCATGGTGAATACGCTGTTTGCCTCGGGAGGGCCTTCTTCAAGCGGCTCCCTGCGCGGCATTCAACTGAAGCGCAATGGGGAAGTCGTCACGACCCTGGATTTATACGACCTTTTATTGAATGGCGATAAATCGAAGGACACGGTCCTCCAGCCGGGCGATGTGATCTTCATTCCTCCGATCGGGCACATGGTGGCGGTCGCGGGGCAGGTCAATGTTCCGGCAATCTATGAGATCAAGGACAACACCGACCTTGCGGAAGCATTGCGTATTGCCGGCGGCCTGACCATCACGGCGGAAGGGCAAAAGGTAACAGTGGAGCGAATTCTCGATCGCCAGGCCCGCAAGGTCTATGAATTTCCGCTGGATGCAAGCGGGCTCTCCCAAAAGCTGCAGGATGGCGATGTTGTGAATGTATTTCCTCTCTCCTACCGGTTTGAAAATGCCGTGACCCTCCGGGGGAATGTCGCCATGCCGGGACGCTTTCCATGGCATGAGGGGATGCGGATCAGGGACCTGATCCCCACGCGGGAGGCATTGATCACCCCTGAGTATTATCTGAAACATAATAGCGCCGCACGGACTTATCTGGCCCCTCTCGACACGCAGACTGGAGAGCAATCGCAGCAACCAGAAGCAGCGGGGCAGCAAGTGGAGGCAGCACGGCAAGGACAGCAAGCGGCCAGGCAGGAGGAGCTTCATAACGAGGTCAAGAGGAATGCCGCGGAAATAAATTGGGACTATGCTGTCATACAGCGCCTTTATCGGGAAGATCTGACTTCTACCCTGATCCCTTTCAACCTGGGTAAAGCGATCCTTGGTTCGGACCTCAGCAGCAATCTGCTGCTGGAACCAGGGGACATCGTCACCATCTTCTCCCAGGCGGACCTCCAAGTCCCCATCCAGGAACAAAGCAAATACGTCAAGCTTGAGGGGGAGCTGGTGCAGGCCGGGGTTTATAAGGCCGAGCCGGGAGAGACCCTCCGTCATCTGGTGGCCCGGGTCGGTGGCTTTACACCGAATGCTTATCTGTATGGGGCCCAGCTCACCCGAGAGAGCGTACGACTGGACCAGCAGAAGAAGCTTGATGAGATAAACCGACGCCTTTCCCAGGACGTGGAACGCTCGGTTTCCTTCAAAAGTCAGAACCTGACGAATCCAGGGGACGCGGCGGCCCTGCCCGCCATCGTTGAAAGCCAACGTCGCTTGGTGGCTGAATTAAAGACCATCAAAGCGACCGGACGAATCGTAATGAATATTCGTCCCAATGAAAATTCCGTGGATGCGTTGCCCGAATTGGTGCTGGAGGATGGAGATCGCTTGGTCGTCTCCTACATGCCCGCCACCGTAAGCGTCCTGGGAGCGGTATATAACCAGGCGGACATCCTGTATCGTCCGGGGCGCCGGGTTGCGGATTATCTGCGGGAGGCCGGAGGGCCGACCCGGACCGCCGACAAAAGAAAAATCTACGTCATGCATGCCAACGGTTCGGTCCAGGGCAGCGAAGGCGGCAGTTGGCTGAATGGCGGCATTACCAGCATGCGGGTGCTTCCAGGGGACACGATTGTGGTCCCCGAGCAGGTCAACAAAACCACTTTGATAAAGAATTTGATCGACTATACCCAGATCATGTATCAACTGGGGCTTGGGGCTGCGGCGATCAGGGTGCTCAGGTAGGTTCCAGAGGGCATTTTTGCAGGGGATTAGGACGATTTATTCCGCAAAATCGGAAATTCTCTTAGTAAGCTAAGGAAAGCTATCTGACAGAATGTTTGTTGAAGCTCGGTGGAAATCGCATTCTGGATTGCCGAGTTTTTCCATATAAACGTGAGTGTTGGCGATGATTGGTACGGAAGTCGAAAAAGAGGGCGGACGGATTCAAGGGGTCTTGAACCCTGAGATGCCGGCGCAGGTCGCGCCTGACGATCGGGAAATCAGCCTGCTCGATCTTTGCCTGCCCCTGGTGGAACGAAGATATCTCATCGCCAAGGTCACCGCGATTTCCGCCCTGGTAGCGCTCGTGATCTCGCTCTTGGTCCCGAACAAATACACGGCCATGGCGAAAATCATGCCTCCGCAGCAGTCGCAGTCCAGCGCCTCCGCCATGCTGGGGCAGTTCGGGGCACTCGCTGGGCTGGCGGGGAAAGACCTGGGACTCAAAAATCCTTCCGATTTATACGTGGGCATTCTCAAGAGCCGGACGATTGCCGATGCGCTCATCGCGCAATTTGACCTGAAGCGGATATATAAAGACAAGAAAATGACCGATGCCCGGGATGATCTGGCCAAGCACGTCACCATCGATGCGGGCAAGGATGGAATGATATCCATCGCCTTTGAGGACAAGGACCCAAAGCGGGCGGCCGCCATTGCCAATGCTTATATTGACCAGCTCTATCTGGCCAACCAGCGCCTGGCAATCAGCGAGGCCTCGCAGCGCAGGCTCTTCTTCGAGAAGCAACTCGAGGCCGAGAAGGACGCCTTGGCCTCCGCGGAAGTGGAGCTGAAGAAGACCCAGGAGGCGACCGGGTTGATCCAGCTCGGCAGCCAGGCGGAGGCCATTATCCGCGCCGTCTCCTCGCTGCGCGCCCAAATTA
>CAYTQA010000178.1:0-6835 GCA_964439495.1 uncultured Terriglobales bacterium
AATCAAGCAGAGCGCGAGCGTACGCGAGCGCGCAGTCGAAGGATCTATGCATTTTTGCAAAATCCGAGGAGGCAATGGCCGTAAATCTCCTCCCTGGTGAATTCCCATCTCTTTTGCAGTATCGACCGCGCGTTCATAAAAAAATCTGAGGAATCATCATACTGCACAGTTGAGCAATGGGGCGGTAGAGGAGTACCATTTTTTCATTCTGCGATTTCGAGGTGAGCATGTCCCGCAAGAAGGAGCAGCAAAACAACCAAGTCAGCCGCCGTACATTTCTGAAAAGCGCAGGACTGGGAGCGGCCGGAGCGGCGCTTCTCGATTCCCAAGTCTTCGCCCAGCAAGAAGCGGATGGCGCGGCAGCGGCCCAGACGCTCGGACCCAATGCCGTTCCCATCACGCTCAGAATCAATGGCCGCGCGCAGCGGGTGAATGTGGAGCCACGGACCACATTGGCGGACGCGTTGCGCTATCAGCTCGGGATGACCGGGACCAAGGTGGTCTGCGATCGCGGAGCATGTTCCGCCTGCACGGTATGGCTTGACGATACGCCGGTCTGCTCCTGCATGACCCTGGCGGTCGATGTTGGGGCGAGAAACATCACCACCATTGAAGGGCTGGCGCAAGGCGACCATCTGCATCCGGTGCAGGCCGCTTTCATCGAGCATGATGCGATGCAATGCGGTTTCTGCACGCCCGGCATGGTGATGAGCTGCGCCGCGCTGCTGCGCCGCAATGCCAATCCCACCCTCGATGACGTGAAGAGCGCCACCAGCGGGAACCTGTGCCGCTGCGGCACGTATCCCAAGGTCTTTGAGGCGACGCTTGCGGCCGCTAAATCCGCAAAGAGAGGGGCCTGAGATGCTGCAAACCGATCAGACACAAAATCAACACAAGGGCAATCCGCAGGAAGGCGCCAAGGGCGAACCCAAGCCGGTGCGGCAGGAGGCGGCCAAAACCGCGCAGGGCGAGCAGAACGCCAAACCCAAGCGCCAGCAGATGGTGACGGTCGGCATTCCAGGCGCGACCGACCCGAGTTCCCAGCCCAAGGAAACGGAGCGCCAGGTGCCGGTGGATGAACCGGGGCCATTGCCTCTAAATTCGCAGCTTTCGGTAATCGGCAAGAGTACAAGCCGTATTGACGGCAAGTTCAAAGTCACGGGCCAGGCCAAATACACCGCCGATGTCCAGCTTCCGGGGATGCTCTTTGCCGCCCTGGTCACCTCCTCGCAACCCCATGCGCGCATTCTCTCCATCGATACCAGCGCGGCGGAGTCTTATCCCGGAGTGAAGGCTATCCATGTGGTGAGCCATGTGCTCGGGATCGCGGAGCTGAAGGACAAGAGCAAAGAGGCGCCTTCGAAATATCCCATCGTGCGCTTTGCGGGCCAGCCCCTTGCCGCGGTCGCGGCCACCACGCAGGCCATCGCCGATGAAGCCGCCAGACTGGTAAAAGTGCAGTACGATCCGATGTCTTTTGTAGTCGATCTGGACACGGCCCGGCAGCCCAACTCGCCGCTGGTCTATCCCGGGGCCGCGGCCCAGGGCGCGACGGCGGGCGGCGGCGGCGGGGCCAGCAATGTGCCGCAGAACGGCAACGTGCGCGGTCCGGCCATTGGGCCTGGAGGCAAAGGAAAAGGAGACATCCAGGCGGGATTTCAGCAGGCGGATGTCACCGTGGAAGGCGAGTTCCGCACCCAGGTACAGACGCACTGCGCGCTGGAGACTCACGGCGTGGTCGCCGACTGGAAGCCCGACCTGCTGACCGTGTACGCCTCCACTCAGGGGACCTCTTCCGTGCGCGATGAATTGGCCGAAGTCTTCGAGCTGCCGCAAAGCAAAGTGCGGGTGATCACGGAATATATGGGCGGCGGGTTTGGCGCGAAATTCGGCGCTGGCAATCCAGGCGTGATTGCATGTTCCCTCTCCCGCAAGGCAAATGCGCCCGTGCGCTTGATGCTCGACCGCAAGGACGAACATCTCTCTGTCGGCAACCGTCCCAATTCCCTGCAGCAATTGAAGATCGGCGCCAAGCGGGATGGGACGCTTACCGCCATTCACCACATCAGCTATGGCACCGGCGGAGTAGGGACCGGAACCGGAACCGGCGGTCCGGCGGAAAACATGTATGTATGCCCCAACGTGCTGACCGAAGAAAATGATGTCTTCACCAATGCCGGACCCTCCGCCGCGTTCCGCGCCCCCGGCCATCCGCAGGGATGCTTCGCGCTGGAGCAGACGATCGACGAACTGGCGGAAAAACTAAATATGGACCCGCTCGCCCTGCGGGACACAATTGACGAGCACCCGGCCCGCCGAGAGGAGCGCCGCATCGGCGCGCAGAAGGTGAACTGGGCGCAGCGGCATAAACCGGGCGCCGATTCCGGAGCGGTAAAGCGCGGACTGGGAGCGGCGCAATCGGTGTGGTACCGCATCAACAACCTCAATTCCGCATGCGAGGTCCGCATCGCGCGCGATGGCTCGGTCGAGCTGCTCTCGGCGGTGCAGGACATTGGCGGCGGAATTCGCACAGTGCTGGCCCAGATCGCCGCCGAAGAGCTGGGACTGCGCCCACAGGACATTCATGTCCGCATCGGGGACACGAACTCCCCGGTGGGACCACCCTCCGGCGGAAGCATGACCACCGGCTCCATCACCCCAGCGGTGCGCAATGCCGTGTTCCAGGCAAAGCAGCAGATGGCCGGGCAGGTTGCGCCGGCGCTGGGAGGCAACGCCGAGGATGTGGTCTTTCAGGAGGGCAAGGTCTTTCTAAAGAGCAATCCCGGAAAATCGCTGACCTTCAAGCAGGCAGCGGCGCGGATGAAGACCGATGAGGTGGCGGCGCGTGCCACCCGCAATCCGGATTATGAGAAAGCGCGGGTCACCTACGGAGGGATCCACTTCGCGCAGGTCGCGGTCGATACCGAGACCGGGATCGTAAAAGTCGAGCGGGTCACGGCAGTGCACGATTGCGGACGTCCCATGAATCCGCTCGCGCTGGAGAGCCAGATCAATGGCGGGATCATCCAGGGCGTGTCCTACGCGCTTTACGAGCACCGCATCCTCGACCGCAATACCGGCCTGATGGTGAACCCAAACCTGGAGCAGTACAAGATTGCCGGGGCGGAAGACACTCCACAGATCGAAATCGCCCTACTGGAAGATTATCTTGGACTCACCTCCACCGATGCCGGCGGCATTGGCGAGCCCTCCACCATTCCCACGGCGGCCGCGATAGCCAACGCGTTTTACAATGCGACCGGGGTCCGCATTCGCCAACTCCCGATGACCCCAGCCAATGTGCTTGCAGCCCTGCGGGGCAGCGGAAAGACCGAAGGAGCCAGCGCATGACAATGAATCGATTCCAATTCGTAAATGCCAACAGCGTTACCCAGGCCATTCGTGAAATCAATGAGGGCGCGGTCTTCAAGGCCGGCGGTGTTGACCTGCTCGATCGCATGAAGGAAGGCGTCACCACGCCGAAGAAGCTGGTCAACGTTCGCGATATAAAGGGGCTGGAAGGAATCCAGGAAGACGCAAGTGGCGGGGTGCGCATTGGTCCGCTGGCTACCCTGGCGCAGATCGCGGAAAGCCCGCTGGTCCGCCGGCGGTATGCGGCTCTGGCCGAGGCGGCGAATGCGGCGGCCACCCCACAGATCCGCAATATGGCCACCGCCGGAGGCAATCTGGTTCAGCGGCCGAGATGCTGGTACTTCCGGCAGAACGATTTCCCCTGCCTCAGAAAAGGCGGCCACAAATGCTATGCCATCGATGGAGAAAACCAATATCACGCGATTTTTGAGAACCAGATATGCGCTATTGTCCATCCCTCCGCGTTAGCTGTGCCTCTGGTCGCGTATGGCGCAAAGCTGGAATTTGCTGGCAAGGAGGGGAAACGCACGGCGCCACTCGAACAGTTCTTTGTCGTCCCATCGCAGAACCCGTTTGCGGAAAACGATCTTCATCCCGGCGAGTTGATTACATCCATCATGCTTCCTCCTCCCGTGGCGGGAACGGTCTCCGCATATACCAAGCAGAAGGAGAAGGAATCGTTCGATTGGCCCATCGCGGGAGTGGCGGTGGTGCTGAGAATGGCGGGAGACCGGTGCGCATCGGCTTCGATGGTGCTGGAGGCCGCCGCCCCGATACCGTGGCGCGCCAAGTCCGCGGAAGCTGTGCTGAAAGGCGCCGCAATCAACGAAACTACCGCTCGCGCGGCTGCAAAAGAGGCCATGGCTGGCGCTACTCCGTTGAGCCTGAACGCCTACAAGCTGCCGGTTTTTGAAGCAGTGATTCGCAGGACGATTTTGAGGGCGGCGAAGGCCTGAAAAGCTGAATCGAGAGCATTGCAGGACCAGACCATTGGCTGGTCCCAAGGGGCAATCATTTCGAGATCTGGAGAAAAACATGAATGATCCAGAGACATTGACCAACTCTGAAACCGACTCTGAAGTCCACAACGTCTGCCGCCGGCTGCGCACCAAAACCTCCTTTGGCGCATTCATAGGCGGGGCGCGTCCCTGGGAGGAGGGCAGCTCCACAACCGCCGTTTACTGGTGCCTGGACACGATGGAGGCCGCCGGGCCGGATGATAATTTCGCGCATCCCCATACCTGCCGCCTGGGGCGGGCCTGCTTCCGGCCCAAAGATTAAAATTAGAAAATCTTGTTGTGGAAAAAACCAGGATTTCCCCTTGTCCGTTTCCCCAATCCAATAGAAACGCTTGTTCCCGGCAGAAGCCCCATTTCTGCGAGCCTGACATGCTTATTAACAAGTAAACATTTCATTCCAAAGTCTTACCTGAAGATTCGGCAGTCGGTCCGCTTGAGCACTCAATGAATTTATTAACAACATTCATATTTTCAATAATATAGAAAGACATTCCAGGGATAAAATATAGGAGGAGCCATACTCCATCCGGAATGTCTAAAATTCAGGCCGGAGATGAAATTGGGAGTTGAAGCGGCTAAGGCAAAAATCCCCAATGCGGTACTCTGGAACTGGGTTAAACTCAAAATCGTCAAGCAGCGATCCAGAGTTTTCCACAAGTAACTCCAGAGACTTTGCTTGCATCGAAAGATAGAGAGAAAGAGTCCCGGTCGTAAGAAGGTCTCAATCTATCTCTCTAAGAAGTGAGGCCCTATGATCTCAAAGTGCGCAAATCCGACCTGTGCCACCCCATTTCATTACCTGCGTGATGGAAAGGTATTCCGGGTTGATCTGAACGATACCAACGAAAACTTGAACTCCCCCTACCTTGTAGACGGGAAAAAGGCTATTCGGCGCATTGAGCATTTTTGGCTTTGTGGTCCTTGCTCCCGCACCATGCATCTGGTTTTTGATAAGCAGGCGGGCATTACCGTGATACAGAAGCTGCAGGCGCGCAGCGCCGCCGCCTCGTAAGACTATAAAAGTCTTCTTTTTGATTTCATTGGAGCTTTGACTCTTAAGCCCGCTTCGGCGGGCTTTGTAGTGTTTGCGGGGAAAGTAAAAAGCACGGCGCGAGCCGTGCTTTCTTAATTCGTTTTTCTTAATTCACGGAAACCCGAAAAACTAAAGCGGGGTGGCAAACCGTCGCGAAGACCTGGTGTACTTTCCGCCCAGGGAATTCAGGCGAATCCTAACCATCTCGCCCAGCATGCGGATTCCATCCACCACGGGATTGATCTTGGAGCGTCCATCATGGGCCCACTCCACTGGGATTTCCACCACCTTCAGCTTCATACGACCGGCCAGAAAGAGGATCTCGGGATCGAATCCCCAACGCTCAATCTTAAGGCTGGGGAATATGGCGTGGGCAGCCGCGCGGGTAAAAGCCTTGAAGCCGCATTGCGTGTCTTTATAGTGGAGGCCCAGCACCACCTTCAACGCCACGTTGTAAGCCCGTCCCAGGACCTCCCGATGGATAGGTTGACGCTCTGTCTGAAGGCTGCGGGCCAGCCAGCGAGAGCCAATCGCAACATCAGCGGCGCCGGATTCTATGGCTTCGAAGAGCTTTTTTGCCTCATAAATGGGAGCGGAAAGATCGGCATCGCTGAACAGCAGGATGTCCCCACTGGCATGCAACATTCCATTGCGGACGCTGAAGCCTTTCCCCCTGTTTCCGGGGTTTTCGACAATGCGGATCATCGGCGCACCGGCGGCGAAGCCTTTTACAATTTCAACTGTATTGTCGGTCGAGCCATCGTTGACCACGATGATCTCAGCCTGCCATCGCTGCTGGCGGATATAAGCAATGATCTTTTCGAGCGTAGCGCCTATGCGCTGGCTCTCGTTGTATGCGGGAATGATTATGCTGTAGATTGCGTTCTCCATCAGTTACTAAGACGTGGCAATTGTACTGAAAGTTGTAAACCCTTGTCGCTACAATAATTAAACGTCTTTTCCCGGCCCACAGTAAACTTTTCGCATGAATATACGTCAAAACGGGCTTCCATGCCAGGAACGAAGGTCCATCAGGCCACGCGTTTTTGCCGCTCCATGAGGGCAAAAAACTCGGCTATGAGTTCGACGTGGTAGAGGCCGCGCTTCGCCTCTTCTCTCATGGTTTTCTCGGCTTCTTTATGGGAAAGCGCCGGTTTATACGGGCGGGCGGTACGCAAGGCATCGTAAACGTCCACCACTTGCAGAACACGGGCCAAAAGCGGGATTTCTTCTCCGCGCAGGCCGTCCGGATATCCGGAACCATTCCAATGCTCATGGTGATGGCGGATGATGGGCAATACGCGGCGAAACGACTTCAGCGGCTGGCAAATGCTCTCTCCGGTGATGGGGTGCTGCCTCATGATCTCCCACTCCCCGGGAGTAAGCCCGGTATGTTTTTTGAGGATCTCAT
>CAYTQA010000179.1:0-6831 GCA_964439495.1 uncultured Terriglobales bacterium
CAGGATGATGACTTTGCCGTCCTTCTCGATGGCGTTCATCGAGATGATGCGGACATGCGGGGCCTCCACGTTCTGCGCCCCCCATTCGTTGTCCTCGGAGTCGCTGTGGACCACGTCCCAGCGCAGGTAATTCACGGGAATGACCTGCGGCGGAAGATTGGGCTCAGTGTGCCTGGGCCAAAGCACGCGCCACACGCCATTCTCGTTGATCGTCTTCACATCCTTGCTGTCGTCCAGGACGCCCACGGCGGTGATCCATTGCAGGCTGGCGCGCACCATGGCCTGGTTTTGATTGCGGGCGATGACCCTCGTCTGCACCTGGTTGAGCTCGGAGTAAGTCTTCAGGCTGCCGTCTCGTCCGCCGATATCGCGGGCGAGTATGCTTGGGTCGATGTTGCTGGAAACGGAAACCAGGGAATATGCAGCCTGATAATCGTGCGCCTTCACGTCTTCATAGAACTGCTGGACCACCCCATCAGGAGTGCGGGTACTGTCGTGGGAGCCGCTGTGGAGGGTGCCGGCAGCAATTAAAACTCCCGCGATGGCAAGAAGAATAATCGGAACAATACGATACATTTACTTGGCCTCCCTAAGCGCCACCGGTTCGGTGGTGGTTTCTGGGAAATCTACAGTTTCGGGTATGCGGCGCCGCTCCGGGAAGGCTATGAGCACACCCAGCGCCAGCACGATCGTGCTGATGGGCAGAATGCCCCACAGAATGCATTCCACTTGATTGGGCATTGCTCCCGGAGGCGGTGTGATTTTGTGGGCCGGCGCGATGTCTTCCTTGCTCCAGAGCGTGACGTTGCCATTGTCATAGGTCTCGGCGAGCCGCCATCCGGCAAAGGCCAGCATTGGGTGGTAGTAGGGATCGCGCACGAAAACATATTTGAGGCCATAGCGGTTGGCATGTTTCAACATGGCGCGCAGCGCTTCCATGCCGTTAGCGCCGAAATACTTGGCGTCACTCAACTTTCCGGAACCATGTTCCGTAAGTTCAGGCAGCAGACGGGCGGAGTGGTAGTCCCCGTCCACCGAACTTGCTTCGGCCAAGGTACAGACCCGCGAGAAGTCGTTTCCGAAGCCGAGCAGTAAGTACCGGAATTTGGCGTGATTGTCCCGGTTCAGGAAGTTGACAACTTCGTCGATGTTGAATGGAGACGCGGTAATCGGGTTGTAATGCAGCCAGGAAAGGACAATTGCGGAGGAGGCCACCGCGGCAATCGACAGGGCTACCGCCGCTTTCATGCGGTAACGGTTGATCAGCTTTACCGCCAGCACGCCAACGATTGGCAGCGCCATGAGCGTGGACCAGTAAGTAAAGCGCTCGTAGGTGAGGATCTCGTAAGCGCGCCCAAAAAGCCATTTGGGTAATGGCGTAGTCCCGCCCAGGGAAATGAGGGTAGTGAGATACCAGCCGAAGAACAGAGGACGTACCCGGCGCTCCCGCGCGCCGTACCAGAAGATAAACGGCATGGCCAGGATCAACGTGCCTTGAGGGATGACCCAGAAATTGAGCCCGCTGTGGCCCTCCAGAATGTAATTATCGCGGCTTTGGTGGTAAATTGCCGCCTGCTTCAGTGGGTTGTGATAGAGCTCGATCCAATAGGGCAAAAGCACAATCAGCATGCCGATGACCGCAATCGCGGCAAAGACAAGCGTTCGGGAAAGAACGCCTCCGAGCGAAGAATCGGCCCCCTCCTGCTTGCGATCAATAAAGGCCAGCCAGATGACCGGAAGCGCAAAGAAGAAGGTCCCGAAGATCATGGTTACGTGGTGGGCCGCGGCGCCTACCAGCACCAGCGCCAGCCCTTTCACCAGCGAGGAGAAGCGGCCTTCTCGAATCCAGCCATAGAAAAAGGGAAGGGCATTCAGCGTTAATACCGAAGCAAAAGTAGTCGGCAACTGGCCCGCTTGATAAACCATGCCCCATAAAGATCCGATAAAAATGGTGCCGATGGCGGCGTAAGTGGCGGCCCGTTCGTCCACCCACAGCCGTGCGAAACGGTACATGCCGATGGGCAGCAGCAGCACCACCAGGCCCTGAATGAACATATAGGACATGGTCAGGCCAAAGACATGCGAAAAAAGGGCGACCAACTGGTGGGTCAGCGGTGGATAAGTGGTTTGCGAGAAGCCGGCATACCACTTTTCATTCCAGGGGTTAAACCAGTGATGGGCGTAATGGTCGGCGAAGAACATGTGGATATTCGCGTCAAAGGCCCCCGCCGGCAATTGCATCAGCAAAAGCGGCCCGTGTACTGCCAGGGCGAGCAGCACAATCCAGCCCAGAACCGGGACCCGGCCCGTGCTGAGAACAGGAGTAGAAGCGGAACTAGAAGTGAAACGCAAGGGAATGCCTCCGTATGGCTTACAGGTAAAGTTTGGATTCCAAATCAGCTGCTCGGGTTTCCCGCTGCTTACATATCCCAGGAAATTCCGGAGGAAAAGTAGCAGGAGAAAAATAAAAAAGAATTCCTGGCCCAACCGAACTCATATTGCCTTCCTTGCATCCAAACAGGTGATTGGCAGAGCTGCTGCTTGCTGCCTTGAGTTCTCCCCGTGGTTCAGGCGCACAAAATTGCGGCCCGGGACCTGGCGCTTCAACTTAATGAGTCATATCACCACGATGAAGAGTGGACCTGTGAAGAAAAAAGCATTCTTATCGAACTGTTCTCTTGCCGTAATGGCATTGTCTTTGGCTTCCACCCCGCGTTTACAAGCGCAAACCTTCGAGGTCGGCGGGCAGAATTCACAGGCTACCAAGCCGGCGGCCGCCAACCAGGAAAAGGCCGGCCAATCGGCCAGCACGGAGGAGAATTCGCTCTCCTGGGGCAGCAGCATCGAGCTGGGCCGCATGGCGAGAAAGGCAGAAGACGAATTGAAGCGCGGCAACTATGCCGCCTCCGCCGATTACACCAAACGCGCCCTGCAAAGCGCCCCTCAGAATGCCGATCTATGGTTCATGCTGGGTTACACCTCGCGTCTCTCCGGACACCTGAGTGAGTCGGTGAACGCCTATCAGGAAGGCCTGCGACGCAAGCCGAACGCCGCCGATGGACTGGCGGGCCTGGCCCAGACCTATATGAAGATGGGGCGGAACGACGATGCGAAGAGGTTACTGCTACAGGTGGTTACGCAAAATCCCAACCGCACCGATGACATGCTGATGGCCGGCGAACTTTTCATGCAGACTGGCGATATCCAGAGAGGTCTGGGGATCCTGCAGCGGGCCGAAGCGCAAAAGCCCTCCGCGCACGCCGAGCTCCTGATGGCCGTCGCCTATATGAAGTTGAAAGAGCCGCAGCGCGCCAAGCAGTTGCTGGACATGGCCAAGAGGCGCGACCCGCGCAACACGGATATTTTCCGCGCGGTCGCCAATTTTCAGCGGGAACAGAAGGATTATGCGGCGGCCATTGAGACCCTGAAGAACGCTCCCGGACAAAAGCCGGACATCCTGGCCGACCTGGGCTACACCTATGAACTGGCGGGCAATCCGCGGCAGGCAGCCGCCGCCTACGAGCACGCCGCCAATGCCGAGCCGGGCAACATCGGTTATCAGCTCAGCGCTGCCCAGGCCGAGCTGGATACCGCCGGAGGGAAGAATGGCCAGGCGGCGGACGGCAATGCAATGCGGAAAGCGCAGCTCTATCTGGGCCGCGCCGCAGCCATCGATCCGAACCACTATCGTCTGCATGCTATCCGCGCCACCATGGCCCGGCAGCAAGGCAATAATGAGGAGGCAATCCGGGAATATGAGACGGCTTTGTCCCATGTCCCGGAGGATGTGCCCGAGGGACAGCTCTACCCCATCCTGCTGCGGCTCAGTCTTTCGGAGCTTTATAAGGAAGTAGGCAACGATGCCTCCGCCAATCAGCAGTTGGCGATTGCCGAGCAGCAGATTGACAAGCTGCAGATCGAAGGACCGCCCAAGGCTGAATTCCTGCGCGTCCGCGCCTCCATCAAGACCAGCTCGAACGATCTGGCGGGCGCGGAAAAAGATTTGCAGGAGGCGATGCAGATCGATCCCGCCAATCTCAACATCCAGTTGCAATATGCCAATCTGTTGTGGAAGGAAAACCGCAAAGAGGACAGCCGCAAGGCCTACCTGGCGATTTTAAACAGGGACAAAAACAACGAATATGCGCTCGAAGCGCTGGGCTATCTGGCCCGCGATGCCGGCGACACCGCTACCACCGAAAAATACTTCCTGCGCATGGCGGCAGCCTATCCCAGGGATTTTGTTCCCTATCTCGCCCTGGGAGACATGTATACCGCTCTATATAAGTTCGACCAGGCGGAAAAATATTATGAGATGGCATATCAGCGCGCTCCCGACAATGCCGCGGTCATCTCCAATGGCGCCAATGCATCGCTGGAAAATCACAAGCTGGATCTGGCGAAGGTCTGGATTGACCGTGCCCAAGGTCCGTTGAAGGACGACCCCCGCATCATGCGCGAGAATGAGCGGTATCTCTTCTGGAGGGGCAGATACCTGGAGGCCGCGCAGCTTGGATATCGCGTGCTCGCCAAATTGCCAAAGGACCGCAATGGCTCCGTCTATCTCGGGTACGCGCTCTACAACCTCGGCCGTTATGACGATGTGCTTACCCTGGCCAGCAAGTACGAAATCCTGTTGCCCAGGGAGCGGGACTTCCCGCTGCTCCAGGGCCATGTCCATAAGCAGGCGCAGCTCTTGAGCGAAGCCGTGGATGATTACACCCGCGCGCTGCAGCGCGATCCAACCATGGTGGAAGCCTATGTAAACCGGGGTTATGTGTACAACGATTTGCAGAACCCGGAAGCGGCGCTGGCGGATTTCAAGGTCGCGCTGAAACTCCAGCCGGACAACGGAAGCGCATGGCTGGGGTCCGCTTTCTCCGATCTGCAACTGCACCATGCTCGCGCGGCTTTGTCCGCGGTGGGGAAGTCGGAAAAAATTCTGGGAGTGAATGGGCCTTCGCATGTGGTGCGCGCTACCGCCTATGAACAGCTCCATCGCCTCAATGCGGCGGAGCGCGAGTACCGCGCCGCGCTCACCTTCGCGCCCGACGACCTGGGCCTGCATAAGTCCCTGGCCGATACCCTGTACCACGCCCGCAGATACCGGGATTCCATCAACGAACTCAATACCGCGCTGAACCTTGCGCCCGATGATCCATTTCTCTATGCCGAGCGCGCGCATGCAGAGGCGGAGCTGCACCTGCGCAATGAGACCTTGCAGGATGTGCAAGCGGCGGAGCAGCAGGGGGGCGATCAGTCCGGGGTCCTGCTGGCCACCGGCGACGCTCTGCTTACCCTGGGAGACCGCGATGGGGCCATGGCCCGCTTCTCCCGCGCACTGGATGCGCCGGATGCCGATCGCGTCAATACCCGCCTCGCCTTTGCCCGTCTGTTCGCCAAGGAGGGCAAGTTTGAAGATGCCAGGCAGCAGATCTCGCTGGGCTTTACCGAAGCGCGCATCGGAGATACCGCGCCGGTCACGCCAGATGACCTGATTGCGGCCGCAAATCTGTTCCTCTCGATGCATGACTTTGATCTGGCGGAGAAGCTCTACACCCGGGCCCGGGAATCGGGAGCGGGAGAGGAGCAGGTCGCGCTGGGCCTGGCCAATACTTATCTCGCGCAGGGCGACGATCTCGATGCCGAGAAGGAGATTGCCGGCCTTGGGAACGGCGATTACCGCGAAGATTATGACTATATGCTCACCCTCGCGGACCTGTATAACTCGCGCCGCGACGTGGAGCATGCGGTCACCGCCTATGCCCGCGCGAATGAGCTTTCGTCCAACAACGATGTGGCATTGCACGAGCTGCATGAGACCGCGGCGGAAGAGGGACTGCCGGTCACCCGGGAGCTCAGCGTTATCTCGGATACTTCCGTGGACGGCATCTTTGACGATTCCACGATTTATCAGCTCGACGCCAAGCTGCTGCATGTTGGCAATGCCGCGGAGCTGCCCACTGGACGCTCCTCCACCGAAACCCTGATTACCGAGGCGTTCCGCTACCATCCCAACAAGTGGCTCCCGGTCAGCGGCTTTGTCCAGGAGCGCAATGCGCGCGGTGAAATTTCCCTGCCCAGCGAATCCCTGGTTGTGCCTCGCAACACCTACGATACTTCGTTCGATAGCGCCATCAACCCGGTCCTGCATCTTTTCGGGAGTGAAAAGCTGATGCTGACCAGCGGAGTGCAATTCACCTTGCGGCGCGACAAAGCCTCGCCGGTGGAGTTGAACCAGAACCTCTTCCGTCAATTTGCATATCTCTCCACCACGCCTTTCTTTAATTGGCTTGCAATCGAGGCGAGCGGGTTCCATGAAGCCGGGCCCTTTACCGGTCGCAAGCTCAGTGGCGTCGAAAAAGGAGCAAGGGTCCAATTCCGCGTAGGCAGGCCGTGGGGGAAAACGGCCCTGCTGACCGGCTATTCGATCGATGACCTGCAGTTCAATCCATTGATCCGCGAATATTTTTCGACCAATACGTTTGCCGGTTTGCAGCGCAAGTTCGGGCAGAAATTCAGCGTGACTGCCCTGGCCGAGTTTATTCGCTCGTGGCGCGTCGAAGATAGCAACTGGGCCATCGCCGAAGCCCTCTCTCCGGGAGGCTCCTTTGCCTGGAAACCCAATGAAACCTGGAATGTGGAGGGAAATTTCCTCTACCAGTCCGGACGAGGAAAGGGCCTTATTAACCATTCTTATGACAACGTGCAGAGCGGATTCTTCATCTCTTATTTGAAGCCTTTACGCCAAGTGGTGCGTGATGGAGTAGGAGCTGTTCCGGTTGAGTACCCAATCCGGTTCTCATTCGGACTGCAACAGCAACAATTTAT
>CAYTQA010000180.1:0-6826 GCA_964439495.1 uncultured Terriglobales bacterium
CGTCATTCGCTCCGCCGAAGACCTGCCCAAGCTCTTTCAGGCCGCCCATTCCGAGGCCGCTGCCGCTTTCGGCAACGGCGATCTTTATATGGAAAAGTTCATTGAGCGGCCACGCCATATAGAGTTTCAGGTATTGGGCGATGATTACGGCCATGTAGTCAGCGTGGGCGAGCGCGAATGCAGTATCCAGCGCCGTCATCAAAAGCTGATTGAAGAAGCGCCCTCTACTCAGGTGGACGAGAAACTGCGCAAGCAGATTGGGGCCAAGCTGCAAAGCTGCCTGGGCGAAATCGGCTATGTGAACGCCGGGACCATCGAGTTCCTGATGGATGAAGACCGCAGCATGTACTTCATCGAGATGAATACGCGCATTCAAGTCGAGCATCCGGTCACGGAGATGGTCACTGGGCTGGACCTGGTAAAGAGCCAGATCCAGATCGCGGCGGGAGCAAAGCTGAGCGAGGTCCTGGACGAGAAAATTACCGTCCGCGGGCACTCCATTGAATGTCGAATCAACGCCGAGCATCCGGAGAAATTCACGCCCTCAGCCGGCAAGATCACGACCTTCCATACTCCGGGAGGAACTGGCGTCCGCATAGATACCGCCGCTTACGCCGAAGGCGTGATTCCACCCTATTATGATTCGCTCATTGCCAAGCTCATTACTCATGGCAAAGACCGGACGGAGGCGATCTCACGCATGTCGCGCGCCTTGGAGATGTTCATTGTGGAGGGGATATACACCACCATCCCGCTGCATCGGCGCATCATGCAGAATCCCGATTTCATCTCGGCGAAATTCGATACCAAGTTCATGGAACGCTTCCTGGAGCAGAAGAACAATCCTTGATCACTCTTCCCCGGCTCTATGCCATCCTCGACGTCGCATTGTTATCGGACCGCTCGGATGTTGGCATTGCCGCTTACGCGCGCGAGTTAATGAATGGGGGGACCACCGTGATCCAGCTCAGAAGTAAGTTCGAGGGCCCAAAGCAAATTTTGAGCCATGCGCGCGAACTGCGCCGGGTCGCCAGCCTGAATTCCGGCGTCCGGCTCATCATGAATGATCGTGCGGATTTATCTCTGGCAGCCGATTTCGATGGGGTCCACGTCGGGCAGGACGACCTCAGTCCGGAGGGGGCGCGCAAAGTGGTCGGCCCGGAGCGCTGGCTGGGGGTTTCAACGCACACCCTTGAGCAGGTCAGAATGGCCGATCAAACTTCCGCCGATTACATTGCCATAGGACCGGTTTTTCAGACCAGCTCTAAAAAAGATCCTGACCCGGTTATTGGGACCGAAGGGGTACGGGCCGCCAGAGCAGCCACCTCGAAGCCATTGGTGGGGATCGGAGGGATTACCCTGGAGAACTGTCGTTCTGTAATCGATGCCGGGGCCGACTCCGTAGCTGTCATTTCCGCTCTTTTGTCCGCCCCACGAAAAAGAAGTGAGGAATTCTTGTGCCGTTTAGGGTAAAACTAGAGAACTTGTGAGCACTCAAACCCAAGCTTCTCGCCCCGGCACTCTTGCGGGGACCGAATCCAGTGAACTGGTAAAAGGCCTGGGCCTTACCAGCGCCACGACCATGGTCATAGGCTCCATGATCGGCTCCGGCATCTTCATCGTCTCCGCGGATATCGCGCGCCTGGTGGATTCTCCCGCTCTGCTCATCCTGGCCTGGCTGGTTACCGGATTTATGACCATCACTGCCGCCCTGTCTTATGGGGAATTGGCAGCCATGATGCCCAAGGCTGGCGGGCAGTACGTTTACCTGCGCGAGGCCCTCGGTCCTCTCTGGGGCTTTCTGTATGGCTGGACCATGTTTCTGGTGATTCAGACCGGGACCATTGCAGCGGTCGCGGTCGCCTTCGGCAAGTTCATGGGGGTGTTTTCTCCCGCGGTCTCCGCCACCCATTGGATTTGGCACATCGGACATGTCCCGGCCTGGCGCGTGGGTCCCATGGTGCTCGGCAATATGGACGTTGGGCTGAACACCCAAAACCTGGTCGGAATTCTTACCGTTATCTTCCTCACAATCGTGAACATGTATGGAGTGAAGACCGGGGCTGTAGTGCAGAATATCTTCACCTTCGCCAAGACCTCGGCGCTCTTTGGATTGGTACTCGCTGGAATCTTCATAGGGCGGCGCTACGGGCTGGATTTCCAGAACACCAACTTCTCTCATTTCTGGCAGAACGCCGGTTGGAGCGTACAGCATCCGGTGGAGGTTGGCGTGGGCGGCCCAATCGTGAGGGTAGGCTTCTTTACGATTCTGGCGGTGGCGCAAGTGGGGTCGCTGTTTGCCGCCGATGCCTGGAACAACGTGACCTTCACCGCGGGAGAGGTCAAAAATCCACGCCGCAACCTGCCGCTTTCGCTCGCAATCGGCACCGGAACGGTGATCCTACTCTATCTTGCCTGCAATCTTGTTTACCTCAAGGTCCTTCCCTTGCGCGGCATTGATTCTTCCCATAGTGCAAGCGTCTTGTCGGCGCCCGGAGCGTCCCAATCCAAAGGATCGATCGAGGCCATCCAGGC
The DNA here is from genome assembly GCA_964439495.1 of uncultured Terriglobales bacterium. Classification (GTDB taxonomy): domain Bacteria; phylum Acidobacteriota; class Terriglobia; order Terriglobales; family Acidobacteriaceae; genus CAYTQA01. The sequence goes on from CAYTQA010000180.1 coordinate 2,536, forward strand.
CAGCGAAGCGGGTATTCAGCACGCCCAGGCCGACCGGGTGGGCACAGCCGCCATGACCGTGATGTTTGGCTCTGCCGGGGCGGCGCTCATGGCTTTGGCGATCCTGGTGTCTACCTTCGGGTGCAATAATGGACTGATCCTCGGAGGTGCCCGCATTTATTACGCCATGGCGCGGGATGGACTGTTTTTCCGCTCGGTCGGACGGCTGCATCCCCGTTATAAGACCCCTGCCGTCTCCTTGATATTTCAGGCAATCTGGACCTGCGTCTTATGCCTCTCGGGGTCCTATGGGCAGCTTCTGGACCTCACCATGTTTGCGGTCATTATTTTCTATATCCTGACCATTGCGGGATTATTCGTGCTGCGGCGCACCCGTCCCGATGCCGAGCGTCCCTACCGCGCCTTTGGATACCCGGTACTCCCGGCTATATATATCCTGATGGCAATCTTCATTGATGTCGTATTATTGCGCTATAAACCGCAATACACATGGCCGGGCCTGATTATCGTGTTGTTAGGGATCCCTGTATATTTAATCTGGTCCCGCCGGAGCACAGCGAACCCGCAGACGCAGACATAGATAGAAGGAGACAGAATGGCCAATCTTTTGGCAAAAAAGCCGATAAGGCTGTTGACGGCTGAAGCTCAGGAGAACACTGAGCACAGCTTGAAGCGTACGCTCGGGCCTTTCCAACTTACGGCCCTGGGTGTGGGCGCCATTATAGGCGCGGGAATTTTCGTGCTTTCGGGGCTGGGCGCCCATTACGCCGGACCTGGCCTGATGCTCTCGTTCATTCTGTCAGGATGTGGATGCGCCTTCGCCGGTCTTTGCTACGCCGAATTCGCGGCCATGATCCCCCTGGCTGGCAGCGCCTACACCTATGCTTATGCCACGCTGGGAGAGATATTTGCCTGGATCATCGGCTGGGACCTGACTCTCGAGTATGCCATGGGCGCGAGCACAGTGTCTTCCGGATGGTCCAATCACTTCATCGAGCTCCTTGATATTGTTCATCTCAGAATGCCGTTATGGCTGGCCTACGATCATTGGACGGGCCTGCGCACGGCGGAGAACGTGATAGCCAGGCAAATGGCGCAGGCTTCCGATCCTTCGCTGGTTATGGGGACCCAGCCCTTTCTGGCCAAGGTCAGCGCGATCCTCAGCGCTCATTCTCCGGAGCTGGTCCAGCGTGCCCACGATCTGCTGAACGCCCCCAAAATTTTTGGCGTCGAGATTGGTTTTAACCTGCCTGCCTTTGTCATTGCGCTCATCATCACCGCCATACTTGTGATCGGAATCAAGGAAAGCGCGCGCTTCAATTCAGGGATTGTAGTGCTCAAGGTCGCGGTCGTATTGTTTGTGATTATCCTGGGTTTCAAATATGTGAATCTCGGCAACTGGGGCCATGACTGGAGCAGCTTTGCCCCCTACGGATTCTCCGGAATCGGGGCTGGCGCTGCCTATATATTCTTCGCCTATATCGGATTCGATGCCGTATCCACGACCGCCCAGGAGGCGAAAAATCCGCAACGCGATCTTCCCATCGGCATCATCTCCTCCCTGCTGGTTTGCACCTTGTTATACATTCTGGTTGCCGGCGTGCTTACTGGCATGGTGCCTTGGCGGGACGTCAATATCGAGGCCCCCATTGCCCGCGCATTCATGGACCGCGGGCTGGTTTCCGCCTCCCACATTATTACCCTGGGGGCGCTCGCCGGACTGACCAGCGTGATGCTGGTCATGCTGCTGGGGCAAACGCGCGTGCTGTACGCAATGGCCAATGACGGGCTGCTTCCTCCGAAGTTCTTTGCGGCCGTCCATCCCAAATTCCGTACCCCCTGGAAAAATACTATCCTTGTCGGACTTCTCGCCGCCATCGTGGGAAGCATTACGCCAATCGACGATATCGGCAAGATGGTGAATATCGGCACTCTGCTGGCCTTCGTCATTGTATGTATCGCTGTCATGGTCCTGCGGCATACCAACCCCGCGCAGGCGCGGCCCTTCCGTACCGCATGGGTCCCGGTGGTCCCAATTCTCGGAATTATTTTTAACGGGTACATGATGTACAAGCTGGGGTGGGTCAATTGGGCCCGGCTTATCATCTGGCTGGCGATCGGGATGGTGGTTTATTTTACCTATAGCCGCCACCACAGCCGGGTACAAAAGGAAATAGTCGCGGAAGCCCCCTCATTGGCGGACTGAGCATCGATTTCCGGAGATAGGACTTCGATCTAAAGCAGTTTTCTGTTTCCTTCGCGCCGCTGTGTGCTTTAGTATTTCCGCTTCTCATGAAAATCGTTACTGCCGCTGAAATGCGTGAGATTGACCGCGCCACCACCGAAAAATTCGGTGTTCCTTCCATTCAGCTTATGGAAAATGCCGGCACTGCGGTCGCCGAGTTTTGTGCCGCGGAGTTTCCGCAAGCGAAGCGCATCTCGGTGATCTGCGGACGTGGTAATAATGGAGGCGACGGGTTCGTTGCCGCGCGCAAGCTGCATGAAATGGGGAAAAGTATCAGCGTGCTGCTGCTCGGGGAACCGGGCGACCTCAAGGGCGACGCTCGCACCATGTTCGAGCGGGTCTCCATTCCGGTGCTGTATGCAAAAAGCGCGCGCGAGTTGGAGAGCAAAACCGTCCGCAGCCTCTATCTCGATGCGGATTTATTAATTGACGCCATCCTGGGCACCGGCTTCAGCCCTCCACTCACCGCGCTGGCGCAGCGCGCCGTCCAGCTCTTTTCCGACTCGCGCTGTCCTGTGGTTTCCGTGGACCTGCCTACCGGGGTGCAGGCGGATTCCACTGACTTCGATCAGCCGCAAGCCTGCCGCAGCAGCGCCATCGTCACCTTTACCGCCCCAAAACCCGCGCACGCGCTTTCACTGCTCACTCATGGGCCCATCATCGTGGTGCCGATTGGCTCGCCGCCACAGGCAATTGAATCGCGCTCCGGTCTTGAATGGTGCGGCTCCCGCATGTCCATCTTCAAAAAGCGCGGCGTCAATTCCAACAAGGGAGACTTCGGTCACGTCCTCGTGATTGCCGGTTCAATGGGCAAATCCGGGGCCGCTGCCATGGCTTGCGTGGGAGCGATGCGGGCCGGAGCTGGTCTGGTTACGGCGGCGGTCCCCAAGAGCATTTTGCCCATCGTCGCTGGATTTACTCCGGAGCTGATGACCGAACCGCTCGATGAAACCGATGCGGGAACGATCTCGGAACACGCGCTGGAAGGCGGCGGATTCGACACCATGCTGCGCCGCAAGAACGTTGTGGCCGTGGGGCCGGGGCTCTCGCAGAACCCTGAGACCCAGGAATTTATTCGCGGTTTCGTCTCCCGCTGTGAGCTTCCCCTGGTGCTCGATGCCGACGGGCTCAACGCCTTCGAGAACCGGACCGAACTGCTGGACGGCAGCAAGCGTGCTCTGGTGCTTACCCCTCATCCGGGGGAGATGGCGCGCCTTATCGGCTTGAGCGTGGAGCGCATCCTCGCCAACCGGGTTTCCATCGCCCGCAACTTTGCCATCCAGCACAAGCTCATTCTGGTGTTGAAGGGATGGCGCACGCTGGTTGCCGCTCCCGATGGCAAGGTTTACGTTAACACCACTGGAAATCCCGGCATGGCCAAGGGTGGCACCGGCGACGTCCTGACCGGCATCGTGGCCGGCGTGCTGGCGCAATTCCCGTCCCGCGCGGTGGATGCGGTCTGCGCCGCGGTCCATCTGCATGGCCTGGCCGGAGATATCGCGCTCTCCCACGAAGAGGAGCCTTCGATGCTTGCCACCGATCTGCTGCAAAATATCTCGCGCGCCTTTCGTGAATGCCTGAGGCGTACCAGCCCTGTAGTATGGCTTCAGGGAAGACCACGCCGGCAATGAAGAAGACCTATGAGACCCATTCGGCGGATGAAACCATCCAGGCCGGGCGGGAGATGGCGGCACTCTTATCGCCGCCTGCAATGATTGTGCTGCGCGGCGATCTGGGCGCGGGAAAGACAACTCTGGTGAAGGGAATTGCCGAAGGCTTCCAGGCCGCCGCAGGGGAAGAGGTCACCAGCCCGACCTTCACTCTGGTGCACGAATACCGTGGCCCGCGCGCCACTCTCTACCACATCGATCTTTATCGGATTGACACCGAGCACGAGTTGATGACCCTGGGCCTCGATGACCTGAGAGACCAGAACAATATCCTGCTTATCGAGTGGGGCGATAAGTTCGAGCGCTTCCGCCGCGAGTGCGACGCGGAGATCACAATCGCCCGCCTGGATGATGAGGAACGGTTGATTACCTGGCG
>CAYTQA010000181.1:0-6783 GCA_964439495.1 uncultured Terriglobales bacterium
GACGGGATTTGAACCCGCGACTTCGACCTTGGCAAGGTCGCACTCTACCGCTGAGGTACTCCCGCTCGGAACAACTGCAATTATAACCAAGCGCATCAAGACGGGCAATTCGGCGGGTTTGCCGGCCGTCGATCTGCTCATTCGCTCCGCTCCTGGGCGTCGTTCCACCTCGGTAATCCCAATCATTTCTTCTCATCATTTAAAATTGTCCTTCAGCCATTCAGAAGCCATAAGCGGGAGCGCATGCCAGCCACAATCCTCGATGGAAACAAGATTGCCGCGGAGATCAAAGCCGAAGTTGCCGAGGAGGTGCGCCGCCTGGCCGCCTCCGGAATTCGTCCTGGACTTGTGGCCGTGCTGGTGGGCCACGATCCCGCCTCGGAGATTTACGTCCGCAACAAAATCAAGACCTGCGAGGAGCTGGGGATCTACAGTGAAAAGATCGCGCCGCCGAAGACGCCGTCCACCGACGAGTTGCTGGCCCTGATCGCGGAGCTGAACCGGCGCGATGAGATTGACGGCATCCTGGTGCAGACCCCGCTGCCGAAGCACGTGGACAGCAAAAAGGTGCTGCTGGCGGTTTCCCCGGAAAAGGACGTGGATGGCTTTCACCCCATCAACGTTGGAAACCTTTCCACGCAGCGGCCTTCGCTGGCGCCGTGCACGCCGGCGGGGGTGATCGAGATCCTGAAGCGCAGTCATATTGAGATTCGCGGCGCCGAGGCGGTCGTTGTGGGGCGCAGCGACATTGTGGGCAAGCCGGTCGCCATGCTGCTCTTGAACAACAATGCCACGGTTACGGTCTGCCACAGCCAGACCCGCGATCTGGCCGGGCACACGCGCTCCGCCGACATTCTGGTCGCCGCCATTGGCCGGGCAGGGATGATTACCCCGGAGATGGTAAAGCCGGGGGCGACGGTGATCGATGTGGGAATCAATCGCATCTCGGATCGCGCCGAATTCGATAAATTTTTCAAGGGCAATGCCAAACGGGAAAAGACCTTTGCCGAAAAAGGCGCGACGCTGGTGGGCGATGTGCATCCCCAGGTGGCGGAGATGGCGGGGGCATTCACCCCAGTTCCCGGCGGGGTTGGCCCGCTCACCATCGCCATGCTCATGTCGAATACGGTGCGGGCGGCAAAGATGCGACGCGGGGGCAGGAGAGCATGAGCCTGCATGTAGGTCTCACCGGAGGGCTGGCCTGCGGCAAATCCACCGTGGCCAATCTGTTTGCCAGCCTGGGAGCGCATGTGGTGCAGGCGGACGCCATCGCCCATGAGCTGATGCGTCCTGGAGCGCCTGTTTATGACGAGGTGGTGAAACGTTTTGGAGGAGAGATCGTCCAACCAGACGGGGCCATCAATCGCGCAAAATTGGCCGAGATGGTCTTCGCAGGCAACCGCATACAGGAGCTGAATAAGATCGTCCATCCAGCGGTGATCCAGCGGCAGGAGCAATGGATGACCGAAATAGACCGGCTGGACCCGAAGGGCATCGCGATCGTCGAAGCGGCCCTGATCTTCGAGGCCGGAATCAGCCGCCGCTTTGACCGGCTGGTGGTTGTGACCTGCGATCCGGAGCAGAAAAAAGAGCGGTTCGCGGAGCGCGTTCTGCCGCTGGCGGAGCGTGGCGATCCGAAAAAGCTGGCCGCTGCCCATGCCGAGGCCGAGCGGCGCATGAAAACGCAATGGCCGGATTCGGAAAAGGCCGCTGCCGCCCACTTCGTCATCTCCAATGCGGGCAGCCTGCAGGAGACCGAGGCACAGGTGCGCGAGGTGTTCTCCAAATTAAAAATTGACGCTGAACAACTTCAGCAAGGGAAAGGGATATGAGATCATTGCGCCCATTTCTAGGCGGGATTCTACTGGCATGCGCCTTTTTCTTCGTAACCACCCACAATTCACCGCTGACGCGGCATCTGCGTCTGCCCTCCGCGCCGGATTGGATGGCGCAGCCGGGCAAGGTGGAGATTACCCAGGCCGCCGAGCCTGCGGGGCTGGATGCGGAAGAGAAGAACAATGTGGAGGTCTATCGCAAGGTATTGCCCTCGGTGGTGAACATCACCTCGACCGCGATGGCCTTCGATTTCTTTTATGGTCCGGTGCCGCAGCAGGGGCAGGGATCGGGATTTGTGCTTGACCGTCAGGGCCATATCCTCACCAATTATCACGTGATTGCCGGGGCACGGCAGGTTGAGGTCACTACGTCGGACAAAAGAAAGTACAAGGCGCAGGTGATTGGATTCGACCGTCCGCGCGATCTGGCGATCATCAAGATCTCCGCCGAGAAGGTCACGCCGGTGACGTTGGGAGATTCGAAGTCCCTGGTGGTGGGGCAGAAGGTTTATGCTATCGGCAATCCATTCGGCTTGAGCGGCACCATGACCCGAGGCATCATCAGCTCGATCCGTTCGGTCAATGGGCCGGAGGGCAGCGCAATCGACGAGGCTATCCAGACCGATGCCGCGATCAATCCCGGAAACTCCGGGGGGCCGCTGCTGAACTCCCGCGGAGAGGTGATTGGGATCAATGCGCTGATCCTCACCGGCGGCGCCGAGCAGAGCGCCGGCGTGGGCTTCGCCATTCCCATCAATACCGCCAAGGCGGTGCTGAACGATCTATTGACGACCGGCAGCGTTCGCCGGCCTTCGCTGGGGATCATGAGCCTTCCCATCGGGCCGGAGGTCGCGGAGGAGCTGGGATTGGCCGCCGATTCCGGGGTGCTCATTCAACGCGTGGTTCCCGGCGCCGCCGCCGACCGCGCCGGACTGCATGGCGGCACCGAGCGCGCTTATCTGGGGAATACTCCTATTATGATTGGCGGAGATCTCATTGTGGCCATCGATGGAGAAGACGTGAACGATACCCGCGACATCTCCCGCATCATGAACAACCACCGCGCCGGCGACACGGTGAAGATCACCGTCTATCGCGGAAAGCGCCGCATGGACTTCACCCTGACCCTGGGTGAGGCGCAGGGCGAAGGCACGCGCACATAATGTCTCCATCGCAAAGCTCCCAGGAGCCGCTCCATTCCGATGCGCAGCTTGCCCGTCGCCTGGAAGACGCGGAGCTATGGGGCGGAAAACGCTTCGCAGTGGCGATCCAGAAACTGGAGCCCTCCACCCGCGCCGAATCGCTCGCCATGGCCGGCGGCAACGCAATGTATATGGGCGCCGGCCATCCACTCACTCAGGCCCTGGGCGTGGGTTTGGACCGTCCCGTCACTCCCACCGAATTTAACGAGCTGGAGGATTTTTTCTTTTCCCGCAGGGCGGCGGCGCAAATTGTGGTCTGTCCATTCACCGACGCTTCAATGATGGAGCTGATGGGCGAGCGCGGGTACTCCCTCCACCATTTCGAGAATGTGCTTTACCGTCCACTGGCTCCAGGGGAGCGCTTCAACATACAAACCGATGGTTTTCTCCTGGAGCGCAACAAGCCGGAATATTTTGAGACCGCCGCGTGGATCCAGGCGCAATGTTTCTTTCGCGAGGAGGCGGCGGATTATCTTCCGCTCGCCTGGGCCTCTTTCATGATCGAGGATTCCCTCTCTTACATCGCCTGGGTCGGCCAGGATGTGGTGGCGGTCACGGGTGGGATCCTGCTTCGCGATCTCAAGCTGGCCAGCTTCTTCGGCACCAGCACCCTCGCCCCATATCGCGGCCGGGGCATCCAGACGGCGATGCTGCAGGCGCGCATGGCCGATGCGGTGGCGGCGGGATGCGATCTGGCCTTTGTGGGCGCCATGCCCGGCAGTACCACGCAACGCAACGCGGAGCGGCTCGGCTTTCGCGTGGCTTACAGTAAAACCGTGATGGTGCGGCCCTGCCCGGCAAAGTATTCGAAATAATTTTCAGATTCCAATTATTTTGCAACCCGCCTGCGCCGCCGCATTTGACTCTCTCCCTTCGGCTGGGCTAGCCTCAACAAGACCGGCTTCCGCCAGAATTGAATACGTAAGTGACTCAAAAATGGTGAGTTAGGCGGAACCGATGCGGGAAAGCTTGCGGTCACTGCGACCAGGGTTTTATCCGCGGCGAACAAGCGTCACCAGAATTGGATGGGCGGAGAATACCGATGCTGCGAGGCATGTCGTCATACGTTTTCTATAAACAGCGATTGCATCCCGGTTCGCTGGACCAGATGTTGAGTGGTGGGGCGCAGGCCATTGAAATTTTTGCCGCGCGGCACCACTTCGATTACACCAGCCGGGCGCACATCCGCGAACTTGCCTCCTGGTTCCAGGACCATAATCAGAAGCTCCATTCCCTGCACTCGCCCATGTACAGCGAGGCGGACACCGGACGCGGCACCGCTCCGCAGCTCAACGTGGTGGACCCGGAGAAGCTGCGCCGGATCGAGGCCATGGACGAAATCAAGCGGGCCATCGAAGTAGCGGAGATACTCCCATTCCGTTTTCTCATTCAGCATCTGGGAGGTTCCAATGAAAGTTTCAGCCCGGCAAAGTTCGATGCGGCGATGACAGCGGTCGAGCATCTGCGGGCATTCGCCAAGCCTCTGGGCGTGATGGTGCTGGTGGAGAATATTCCCAACGATCTCTCCACTCCGGAGAAGCTGGTGGAACTGCTGCGCATGGCGCATTTCAACGATGTGGGATTGTGCTTTGACATCGGCCATGCCCATCTCGGGGACGGAGTGCGCGCCAGCTTTGAGATGATGAAGCCCTACATCCGCTCCACCCATATCCATGACAATAAGCAGGACCGCGATTCGCATCTATGGCCGACCGAGGGCACGGTCTTTTGGGATGAGGCCATGGAGGGCTTGCGCGGCGCGCCCCATATGCCTCCGCTGCTTCTGGAGATAGAAGGGGAAGAGAAGGTCAATGTGCCGCAGAAGATGACAGAGGCATTCTTTAAACTGGAGAAGGCGGGTTCGGCAACCAAGGCTTAGATTGAAAATCACAGCGGGCTTCCGGCATTGACGCGCGGAGCAGCGGCTGTGAACAGATGATAAAAAGGTATTCCGTGGAAGAAGAAAACAAGACATCGGCGGCAATCGCGGCAACGCAAGAGAGCGCGGACTTTCCGGTCACGACCATCTCGAACATCGGAAGCCGCGACGGCCAGGGCGTCAGCATACGCGGCTGGCTTTATAACCTGCGGGAAAGCGGCAAGCTGCTCTTCCCTATTTTTCGCGACGGCAGCGGCAGCATCCAGGGTGTGCTGTTTAAAAAGGCCGTCTCCCCGGAGATGTTCGCCGCGGTAAAAGCGCTTACCATCGAATCGAGCGTGATCGTCCGGGGCAAGGTGCGGGCGGACGCGCGCGCCCCCGGGGGCTATGAGCTCGACGTCTCTGACGTGCAGGTGTTGCAGCGCGTACCGGACGACGATCCTTATCCCATCTCGCTCAAGGAGCATGGCGTGGAGTTCCTGATGGAGCACCGCCATCTCTGGGTTCGCTCGCCCCGGCAGGCGGCAATCCTGCGCACGCGGGCCGAGATCATCAAGGCGGCGCGGGACTTCTTCGATGAACGCGGTTTTACCCTGACCGATCCGCCGATCCTCACCCCCGCCGCGTGCGAGGGCACCACTACGCTCTTTCCGGTGGACTACTTCGACGAGCAGGCGTTTCTAACCCAGTCAGGGCAGCTTTACATCGAAGCCACCGCCATGGCGCTGGGCAAGGTCTACTCCTTCGGGCCGACCTTCCGCGCGGAGAAGTCGAAGACGCGCCGTCACCTGACGGAATTCTGGATGGTCGAGCCGGAGGTCGCCTATGCCACGCTCGACGACATCATGGAGCTGGCGGAAAACTTTATCAGCTTTATCGTGCAGCGCTGCCTGCAACGCCGCCGCGCCGACCTGGAGCTGATCGGGCGCGACCTGGCCAAACTGGAAAATATCAAAACTCCATTCCCGCGCATCAGCTACGACCAGGCGGTGGAAATCCTGCACAAGGGACACTCCGAAGGCAAGCTGGGAAGCAAATTCGAGTGGGGCGGCGATTTCGGTTCGCCCGACGAAACCTATATCTCCTCGCAATTTGACCGGCCGGTCATGGTGCATCGCTATCCCGCGGCGGTCAAGGCCTTTTATATGGAGCCGGATGCGCAGCGCCCCGAGCTCGCACTGTGCATGGATGTGCTCGCTCCGGAAGGCTACGGAGAGATTATCGGCGGTTCACAGCGCATGGCATCGTATGAATTGCTGCTAAAGCGGATCCATGAGCATGGCCTGCCGGAATCCGCGTTCAAGTGGTACCTTGACCTTCGCAAGTACGGTGGAGTGCCCCATGCCGGATTTGGGATGGGCATCGAGCGCGCCGTGGCCTGGATCTGCGGGCTGGAGCATGTGCGCGAAACCATACCTTTTGCGCGCACCCTGAACCGTATTTATCCTTAGGTCTTTCATGAACGATACCTCGCACAAAACAAATGACGGCAAGGACGCCAGGTCCGGGACCCGCCAGGGCGTCGCATCCTACACCCCGGCCATTACCGCAAAAAAAATCCGGGTGATCGGCGTCCCTCTGGATCTGGGGCAGTCCCGGCGCGGCGTGGACATGGGACCTTCGGCGGTCCGCGTTGCCGGTCTGGAGGCCCGTCTTGAAGCCCTCGGCCATGTGGTGGAAGACGCGGGCAATGTCGCTGTCGCCATCGCTGAAACCAAAAAGGAAGGCAATCCCCATGCGAAATATCTGAAGGAGATCGCACTCACCTGCACCAAGGAAGCCGAGCTGGTGCTGAAAACCCTGGAGCAGGGGATGGTGCCGCTGGTGATCGGTGGCGACCATTCCGTGGCCGCAGGGACAGTCTCCG
>CAYTQA010000182.1:0-6686 GCA_964439495.1 uncultured Terriglobales bacterium
TTATTGCATATTCCTCTTATCAGGCGAAAATGAAATGGCTTTGCTGGAGCTAAACGGCTAATCTTTAGAAAGGACTGTAGAGATCCCCGACATGGAAAACACCAAAGAACACGCCACTCTGAAAGCAAGCTCGGCCTGCGGGTTGCGCGCAGAACTCGCGCGCAAGATTGCCTCTGCAGTGGGCAAAGAAGAGAATCGGATAACGGAGATTCCCGGCGTGAGCCTCCACCGGCGGACTTCGCCTACCCCTCCGTGCCGGACAACCTATCATCCGGGAGTCATCGTGGTCGCCCAGGGCAGCAAGCAGGTGAACCTTGGCCGGACCAGTTTCATCTACGACGAGTCGCACTTCCTCCTGACTGCGGTCGATTTGCCGATCGTGAGTTGGGTGGCCGAGGCTACCGACGAGGTCCCCTGTCTCGTACTGTCACTCAAACTGGACATGTCCATGGTCCGAGAGTTGCTCAGCCGTGAGGAAATTCATGTCGCGGAGACCCCGTCTGACAGTCCCGCGATGTCAATCGGCGAGACCACTCCCGAATTTCTGAACGCATGCTGCCGTCTGCTGGATCTATTGGACAGCCCGCAGGACATTCCTTTTCTGAGCGGACTGATTCACCGCGAAATCATCTATCGCATCCTGCGGGGACCGGCGGCAGCGCGCTTGCGCGCAGTAGCAACACAGGGAGATCAAAGCCACCGGACGGCAAAAGCGATTGCGTGGATCACCGCGAACTATGCTAAGCCGCTCCACGTAGAGGAACTCGCGCAGATTGCCAACATGGGCGTATCGACGCTACATCATCATTTCCGGATGCTGACCGCGATGAGTCCGCTTCAGTATCAAAAACAACTCCGGCTCCAGTCAGCGCGGAGCCTGATGCTGAACAATGGTCTTGACGCGGCCAGTGCGGCTTTCGAGGTCGGCTACGAAAGCGCTACGCAATTCAATCGCGAATACAGCCGCTTCTTCGGCCAACCTCCTATGCGAGACATTCGGGCGCTTCTTTCTCCCGGTGCTCCGAAACTCGAATTGGTCGGTAGCCTCTGAACCATGGAGAGATTCGAAATCTCAAACACCTGTTTCTAAGATCCGCGCTCTGTGAGAATCCATCGTTCCGCGTCAAGGAAGCACTGCAGTTCAGGCCCAGACTACAACGACTGTCTTGGCAATTTTGTTCGCAATTACTGGGATCGCAACAGGGCTGCGAACCGGTCACCAAGTTTAGGTCGTGCTTGGGAAAGCAATTCAAGCGCGAATAAGGAGAGCGCGGCCACGGCGCTGTTGTTCACTTGGTTAGAACGCTGCCGTGTCACGGGCAGTGGACCGCGGCTTCGAGTTACGTCCTCTCCACCATAAAGGAAAATCCCTCAGAAGAGATTTTCCTTTATTTGATAAATGCGAGTTAGAAGTTCAGCTTCAGTCCTAATTGAATCACCCGATTCGGCTCCCCCAGCGCGTTTACGTTGGCCGAGCTGGGCAGGGCGGAGGTGCTGCAGCAGGTCTCACCAAACACAGCGCTGGTAATGGTCGGCGAACCGGTGGTCGCATTGCGCGGGTTCTCAAAGTTGGGATGGTTCAGGACGTTGAAGAACTCGGCACGGAATTGCATATTGAAGCGTTCCGTCAGCTTGAAGTCCTTGGACAAACCCGAATCCAGATTCAAGAAATGGGGTCCTTGCGCAAAGTTGCGTCCGCTTCCTTGTTGCCCAGCAAGTGGGATGCAGAAATAGGTTTGGGTCCCAACCACGTTCTGGCAATTGAAGTGCGGGTCCGCCGGATTCGTGATCAGGCCGTTTACGTGATACATTACTGGCCCTTCGGTCCCGGGCACGGTTTGCAGATGTCCTGGATCGCGCGGCCCAACTACGAGCGCAGAGCTCTGGTGCGTATTGTTGGCCGTCAGGTTTCCACTTAGGATGGTGTACGGTTCACCGCTCTGATAATCGAAGATCCCGCTAAGCCCCCATCCTCCGAAGATCTCATTGAGGAAGCCACTCCATTTGCTGCCCCACCGCTTTCCTTTGCCAAAGGGGAATTCATAAAGAAAATTGGCGGTCAGCACATGACGGTTATCGAAATCGGAGCGGGCGCGGTCCAGCCGGAAGTTATGAATATCGGTTGGCGTGCGACTGTTGGAGGTGCTGATGCCACCGCCGGTCGAAGCTCCCACTGGATCGACTGACATATCATCAATCGACTTGCTGAACGTATACGTGAGGCCCACATCCAGTCCCTGTTCGAAGCGGCGGCGCATGGCCACAAATGCGCCGTGGTAATACGAGTCGCCGCCGGAATCAAAGAAGAAGATTTGTCCAAATTGTGGATTTGGGCGGAAATAGTTCGCGGGAAAATTTGCAGCCACGATCTCTTGAGTACCGCCTGAAACGGCAAGCTGATCAATGCGCTGGGCAAAGTTCCCGATGTTATTGCGCAGGAAATTGGTTTTGGAAGTCGTACTATTCAAAAAGCTGGATGCGCCACTCGATAATGCGGACAGAAGTTGCTGCAGCAGCACAGGGGACTGACCAGTTACACCAGACGGACAGCCTGAACCATCAGCCTTGCAGCCATTGATTACATTCTGGCGCGCAATATTGAAGGAATCGATGAATCCAGGCCGGAAGACATTGATCTGGTTCAGATCATAGGCGCGGTACAGATGCGTGCCACGCTTTCCGACATAGCCAATTTCGGTCACAAAGTGGCCGGGCAATTCACGCTCAATGCTGAGGTCCCACTCGTGCACAGACGGGTTCTTCAGATTAGGATCGAAGGCGCCGACAGCGGGAGCCAGGTTATATGGCTGATTCGGAGGAGTAAGCGCCACTGCGGGAGTTGCGATAGGCGCCGGCACGCTTAATGGAAATCCCTGCGAGATCCGGTTCTGAGTTCCGCTCGGGGCCACACAAGCAGCCGGCGGATTCGCCGTGCCGCTGCTATTAACTGTAATGTTGCAGTTCTGGATGAACCCAGGGATCTTGCCGGCAATAGAAGTAATCTGGAAAGTCGAGATGGTATCGAAGAGCCAGCCATATCCTGCTCTGACCGCCGTCTTCTGGTCCGGGGACCAGGCGATTCCAAGGCGTGGACCGAGGGCGCCCAGATTGCTGTTCTTGTACCACTGGCCGCTCTTCACGAATGAAATCGGTCCCTGTGAGCCATTGATTGGGCCATTTGGCACTAATGTCTGCTTGGCGTCGAAGGGGGGAGGATTGACCTCCCAGCGCAGGCCGCCATTCAGGGTAACGTGAGGCGTAATGTGCCATTCGTCCTGTATGTAGGAATCGTACTCGCGTGCCCGTGTGTACACTGTGGCATATCGGCCTGGATTGTACGTATTGTTTCCAAAGTTCGCCTGGTAACCTTGCTGAATGCCGGCCGGAATTCCCAACATCTCAACGATCTGCTGTTGTAAAGAGCCAATATCCAAGGAAGAAACATTACCTGGAACGGTCTCGCCGCCCTGGCGGAGCGATTGGTTGAAGTAAACCACGGGAGCAAGAATGCCGCCGCCAAAGAAGCCGCGGCTGTCATTGTGCTCATAAATACGGACATTGACTCCAGTGCGAATGGTATGCGCTCCATGCACATAGCTTAGGTTGTCAATGAATTGCGGCGCGGTTACCGCCCGCTCGGTATGGGGTGAAACACAATATGGAGAAGTGATGTTCTGGAATGAGCCGAAAACGCATTCGTCACTCCAGGGCGGAAGTTTGCTGGGATTGCCGAAATTGGGGTTTGACTCGCCAAAGGTAAAGGTAAAGGCAAAGCGATTAAATCCGGTCGTGAATTCATTGACCAGGTTGGGAGAGAAGGTGTGGCGATAGCTCACCGCCAGGTTCTCTCCTTTACGCAATACCTCACCCAATGGCGGGAAGCCGGGAAAGACCTCGGGACGGGCATTGAGGAAATCGCCCTCTTTCGTGTCGTAGGAATTCTGCAAATAACGAACAAAGACATTGTTGTTTTCGTTAAAGGTATGGTCGACGCGGGCCATGTAGTTTGGCCCGGTAAATTTTGTGGGCGGGTTCCAGTTAAAGCCGGCGAGATTGAGCCCGTCCCCAACGGTCGAGAAGCTATTCGGCGCCGGTTCGCTATTGATGAGTCCCATCACCGATGGGTCGCCGCCGATTTTCTGCGGATCATTGGCAAAGATGTTATAGCTGGCTATGCAATTGGTGGTTAGGGTACTGCTGCAAGTCGCAATGCCGGGCAGCAGATTACCGCTTGCGTCCACCAGGCCGGGAGAGTTGCGCGTGAAAGATTTTCCGTTTGCGGTTACCGTGCCAACCACGTAGCGGAAGATGCCGCTGCGCGCAAGAGGGGTATAGACCTCCGGAATGCCCAGACTGGTAGCAATGGGGGCGGTCTGCAGGATCGCGTTGTTCTGGAAGCTGCCGAAAAAGAAAGTCTTCTTCTTGATAATTGGACCCCCTATGTCGAAGCCGTACTGGTTCAGCTTGAGGTTTGGTCTGGGCTGCCCGGAATAATTCTGGAACCATTCATTGGCGTTATAGTCGGTATTGCGATTGAAGTAAAAAACCGCGCCATGGAGGTCATTGCCGCCGGGGCGGGTGGCCACCATGACATTGGCGCCGCTATTGCGTCCGAATTCCGCCGTGGGATCGAGGGTGACGGTGCGGAACTCCTGCACGTTATCGGGATTTAATCGCTGAATGTTGCTCTGCGGATTCGGGACTGTGGACTCATTGGCATCAATACCATCCACCGTCACATTGTGAGAGCGATCGCGCGAACCGAAGACGTGCGTGCCCGATCCCGCAGCCTCGGTGCTGCGCTGCACCACGCCCGGCTCCAGCGTCAGCAAGCCTAATGGGTTGCGTCCATTCAGCGGCAGGTTCTGTACCTCATTGGTGGTCATTACATCGCTGATCTGCGCATTGGTGGTTTCAATGCGCTCGTAGGAGGACTCCACCTGGACGACTTCCTGAGCGGTCCCCACCTTCAGAGTCGCGTTTATTACCAGCGGCACGCCGACTGAGAGCACGTTGTGCTGGGTCGTGAACGTGTCAAAGCCAGAACGAGAAACTGTGATGGTGTACTGCCCAGGGGTCAGGGATGGGACAGTGTAACTGCCCGTGGAGCCGGTTTTCGTATCATAGGCCACGCCTGTGCTTTCATTCGTGACCTTTACCACAGCCTCTGTGACCGCAGCGTTGCTGGTGTCGACCACTGTGCCTTCAATTCTTGAAGTGCTGACCTGTGACCAGGTTGAACCGGCGAGAAAACAAAAAAACAATAACGCAAGGGGCCTGGCGTTTTTTGGAAACATATGACCTCCAGGGAAACAAGCGATAGGACTGGCACCCTGCTTATAGTCCCGTTTGACAAGAGATTGCAAGAGAGAAAAATCACATTGGCCTGAATTTTATCTCTTTTAAAGATAAGATTTATGGGTATGCTCGTCCCTGTGCTATCGAGTTGTATCGCTTATACCATGAGGACCGTGGCCTTCCCATGACGCGCCGCACTTTCATCTGATATCATCCAGCCCAAGCGTCAGAGTTTTTCCATTGCTTTTCCATCTTGCATGAAACCAATCATGGAGCCTTCATGAATTGCAGCTCGCGTGGTTTGCCTCGCCCGTTGTGGCCGATCATGTTGCTTGCATTCGCCCTATTGGCAATGGCCGGCTGCAGCGCGAAGGGGCGGGCGCATTTTCAGGTCCTCACACGCAACTATGACAATCAGCGCACCGGGGCAAACCTCTCCGAAAAAGTCCTGAAGCCCGCCAGCGTAACGCCCGAGCATTTCGGAAAGCTCTTCATGCTGCCGGTGGATGATCAGATTTATGCCGGGATGCTGTACGCTTCGCGCGTGCCCATGCCGGGCGGTAAGCGCAACGTCCTCTATGTGGCGACCGTGAACAACAGCGTTTACGCCTTTGACGCCGACAAATATGGCCCTCCGCTCTGGCATCGAAACTTCAACGGCGCGGGGCGTCCCACGCGCAACGTGGAGGTCGGGCAGGCCTGCCGGACTTACACTGATTTCCTCGGCAATATCGGCATCATTGGCACCCCGGTGATCGGGCCAGACCGGACGATGTACTTTGTGACCCGCACGGTCGAGGCCGGGGCCACCGTACAGCGGCTGCGGGCAATCGATATTGTTACGGGCAATGAGCGGCCCAACAGTCCGAAGGTCATCCAGGCCGCTGTGCCGGGCGCGGGGGACGGCTCATTCGAGTCCGTCCTTGCCTTTAATCCGGTGACCGAAAATCAGCGTCCGGCCCTGGCCCTCTCCAATGGGGTGGTCTACGTTGGTTGGGCCTCATTCTGCGACACCCACCCGTATCACGGCTGGATGATCTCCTACGATGCCTCCACGCTGGCGCAGCTTGCGGTATGGAACGCCTCGCCCAACGGGAGCATGGGTGGAATCTGGATGTCGGGAGCCGGGCCCGCCTTCGACGTCGAGGGCAACCTGTACGTTGCGACCGGAAACGGCACCTATGACGGCAGCAGCGCATTCGGCGAATCCATGTTGAAGCTGGCGCCGAGGTCGCTTCGTCCGCTGGATTTTTTCACGCCCTCGAACTTCACCACGCTGAACGATTTCGATCTCGACTTCGGCTCCCAGGGGCCGACCATGCTGCCCGGGACAAATCTGTTCGTGGTCGGTGGCAAGGAGAACAAGATGTATCTCCTGAACACCGAAA
>CAYTQA010000183.1:0-6651 GCA_964439495.1 uncultured Terriglobales bacterium
GTAAGTAAGCCCTTTTTCAACATGCAGCTGGTCGATCGACGAGGTGGGAAGACCGGTGAGCGGATCAATCGCGCTCTGTACCGGGAACGAGGCGCCGGTCTCAAAGCCGGCAAATGGCGAAAGCTCCCAACGCGTTCCATTAGTGCCTTGCGCGGACAATGCCGGAGCTAAAAAGCAGATTGCAATAAGGCACGAGAATAGGGTCTTCATCTTCGCTCTTTCTCTATACGAATTGAGGATTGACGACCGGCTGAATCATGGTGCTATCCCCTGAACTATTATGCACTAGAGCTCGGATGCGCGGCCCCCAAGGAGAGTTTGTGTTGTTCCGGTCATCTAAAAATATAAGTCCTGGTTAATTCCGGCCTTATCGGGAAACCGCAGCCAGTTTTAACCTTTGCAGGCGCTCGCATGCCGCTTGAAGGTCGGCATTCGTCTTAGCAAAGCAGAAGCGGAGAAAATTGTCCCCCGAATGATCGCGAAAAAACGACGCCCCCGGGACGGCGGCCACCCCGGTTGCGGCCAGCAGCCCCATGGCCTTCTCCTTGCTGGTCCTCCCCGCCAATCGGGAAGAATCGGCGAGAACGTAGTAGGCGCCTTGCGGAATGCTGGGTATGAGTCCGGCGTCCTGCAACGAATTGCAGAGGAGATCGCGTTTGTACGCATACTCCTTCGCCAGGTCGTCATAGAACTCCGGCTGAAGTTCATTCAGACCGGCTGCGGCAGCGTGCTGAAAGGGCGAGGGCGCGCAGATATACGCCAGATCGTGAAAGTAGCCGATGGAGGGCGCCCATCGCGGCGAGCAGATGGCATATCCGATTCGCCAGCCGGTGACGCTGAAGGTCTTGGAAAAGCCGGAGATGGTGATGGTCCGCTCTGCCATGCCCGGCAGCGAGGCTGGACTGATATGCTGGCGTCCATCGTAGAGAAAGTATTCGTAAATCTCGTCGGTGAGAACGAACAGATCGTGGCGGGTGGCGCAGTCCGCGATCCATTCCAACTCCTGCCTGCCGAATACCTTACCCGAAGGATTAGCCGGCGAATTGACCAGGATGGCGCGGGTGCGCGGCGTGATCGCGAGATCAAGCTCCTCGCGGCTGAACCTCCAGTCCGGAGGCTGCAATGCAACGTAAACCGGCTGGAGCTTCTGCGCGGCCAGGGTATTGACGTGATACCCGTAATACGGCTCAAAGACAATCACCTCATCGCCGGGATCGAGCAGCGCCTGGCAGGCGGAATAAAATGCGCCGGTCGCGCCGGCGGTGACCAGCACCTCCCGTTCGGGATCGCAGGCCACATGGTTGTACTCCTGCATCTTGCCGGCGATGGCGGCGCGCAATGCTCCGATGCCGTCCAGGCGGGTATAGGAATTCAAAC
This sequence comes from uncultured Terriglobales bacterium, assembly GCA_964439495.1. Classification (GTDB taxonomy): domain Bacteria; phylum Acidobacteriota; class Terriglobia; order Terriglobales; family Acidobacteriaceae; genus CAYTQA01. Next base: position 1,378 of record CAYTQA010000183.1, read on the forward strand.
CTTCTTCAATGGCCTGCTGCGCGCGCTGGCGCACCGGAAGCGGCACTTCGGTATCACAGATCCCCTGCGCCAGGTTGATGCCGCGCACCTTGTCGCACTCCACTGACATGGTGCGGATGTCCGATTGCACAATGTGCCCGGCGGCTTTACTCAAAGATGGCATGATGCTTGCGATTGTAAGGCAAAGCGCCCCTGATCGTCAGTTCTGCGGGATAAATTCAATATTTTTGCGGGGTAAATTCAATGTTGGGCAGGGCGCTTACCAGTTGCTGGGTATAGGAATGCCGGGGCGCGCTCAGCACCTCCATGGTCGCGCCGCTCTCGACAATCTCTCCATTGCGGAGAATGGCAATACGATCGCACAGCGAGGCAACGGCGAGCAGGTCATGGGAGACAAACAGGATGGCGATCTGTCGCTCGCGGGCCAGCCCGCGAAAAATCCCGATCACTTCCTTCTGTGTGATAATGTCGAGCGCGCTGGTGGGCTCGTCCGCAATCAGCAGGGAGGGATGGTGCAGGATCGCCATCGCGATGAGCACCCGCTGCGCCTGTCCAAGGCTGAGCTGCGAGGGTTTGCGCTTCAGGAATTTTTCGTCCGCCTCCAGATTGAGGCTGCGCAGCAGTTCGATGAATGCGGGGACGCATTCCCTGCGGCTGCCCGGACGGTGCGCGCGCCAGGTTTCATAAAGCTGGGTGCTTATCTTCAGCGCAGGATTGAGCGACGAGGCCGGGCTCTGCAGCACCAATCCAATATCGCGCCCGCGGACCTGGCGCATGGCGGACTCCGAGAGTCCCATCAACTCGCGGCCCTTCAGCAGGACCGACCCGCTCGCGATTCCATTCCTGAGCGACAGCAGGCGCAAAATCGCCAGCGTGAGAGTGCTCTTGCCCGAGCCGCTCTCCCCCACCAGTCCAAGGATTTCTCCAGCGCCGATTTCCAGTTGAATATTCCGCAGCACCTCGCCCTTACCGGGATATCCGGCGGTCAGCTTCAACGAGAGGACTGGGGCGGTCTGGGTCAAAAAAATTTCCTTTCTTTACTTCAGTGACAGGTATTCAGCATTCCAAAAGGTCTTCGGATCAAGTGGCACGGGATGCGCGTTTTGCACCTGCGGAGAAATCGCAACCAGGGCATTTTTGTTCACCAGATATAAAAAAGGCGCCTCTTCCCATATGATCTCCTGCACCCGGTCGAAGGCGGCTTTGCGCTTTTTAAGGTCAAGCGAAGAGGCCTGTTGCCGCATCAGGCGATCAATCGTCGCCTCCCATGGGGTTCCCGGCGTCTTCTGATCGGGGTTCCACTGATGGTTATCGGCGGAGCTCAGCCACACGTTCATCTGCGAATCCGGGTCCAGGCCCACGTTCTTGAGCCCAAGCAGACAGGCCTCGTAATCGTAGCTGTGCGTAATCCGCTCGATGATGGATGGAAAATCCAGGGGCACGAAGTTCATCGTGATCCCGATCTGCGCCAGGTCCTGCTGCATCAGCGCCGCCATGCGCTCGCGGGTCGTATTGCCGGAATTGCTGATCAGGGAAAACACTACGGGATGTCCGTCCTTGTCCTTCAGGGTTTTACCATCGAGGTGGAATCCGTCCTGCTTCAGCAACTCCAGCGCCGCTCTGGGATCGTAAGGATGCGCATTCAGCTTCTGGTTGAACCAGAATTTATCGGCGGGGGTAATGGGACCGATCCCCGGCTGGGCATGGCCATGAAACACCACGCGCGCGAGGTCCTGCCGATTGATGGCGGAGGAGACAGCGCGCCGAAAATTGCGGGAGCGGAACCATACTTTCTTGTAGTCGGGCAGCGGCGATTTCATGACCTGGTTAAACCACATCTGCTCGGATTCGAGCGAAGGCCCGAGGTCATAGGCCGCGTTGGGGGTCTGCTGCTCGAGACGATCAAAGGTCTCAGGCGTCACCGCGTTCATCAACTGTATTTCGTGGCGCAGAAAGCTCAACAGCTCGGCGTCACGGTTCTGTTGTATCTGCAGGCGAATGGAATCGAGATAAGGCAATTGCTTTCCTGCCTTATCGCGCTTCCAGTAATGGGCGTTGCGCTTGAGCAGCACATACTCGCCAGGCTGATAATCGGCCAGATAGAAGGGGCCGAGCACGGTTTTGCTTAGTTCCGCGGAGTTGGAGCCGCCCGCCAGCTTTGCCGGCATGATGGCTACCTGGTCGAAGAGCCGTTCAAGTCCGGCGATAGGTTCGGGGAAGAGCACGCTGACCGTGTACTTGCCCCGCGTCTCGATCTTTACCTGACCATTGCCGGAACGGAACGAGTCTCCGGTACTCGAATGCAGGCTGGGGTCCATCAGCGCCCGCATGGTGGCGGCAACGTCCTCCGAAGTGAAGGGGCTGCCATCTGAAAAAGCCACGCCCTGCCGCAACTGGAAGGTGATCCTCCGTCCGGCATCGCTGACCTTCCATGATGCCGCCAATTCAGGCTCATAGGCCTGGCTCTCGCGGTTCAGACGCACCAGAACGCCGCCGGTAAGGTAGCGCACATAGACCGAAGGCTCATCCTCCACCAGCAGGGGATTAAATGTCTTGGGATCGGCATAGACGGAAAAGCGCAGCTCTCCCGGCGATTGCGCCCATCCGGCAGCGCACAACATGCTGCACGATAAAACGAAAAGAGCAGCGGCCTTCAGGCCCACCCTGGAAATAATTTTCAAGCCAGCGATTCCTCTCCGCCAAGTATGAACTGAAAGCAGCTAACCACAATGACGAGCGACAGCAGTGGCACCAACAGCCATGGATTATGCGCTATCGCGGTATAGTCTTCCAATTCCCGAAGCAGGTTCCCCCAGGAGGGCAGCGGCTCGGAGACGCCCAGCCCCAGCACCCCTAAGTTCGCCTCGGTCAGGATAAACACCGGGACCGAGATCCAGAACTGCGCCCACAGGATGGGCCGGACGTTGGGAAGAAGATGCACGAAGAGCAGGCGCAACCGTCCGCATCCGGTGGCCCGCGCCTGCAATACAAAATCGGACTCCCGCAGATTGCGCACGCTGGCATGGACCACGCGCGCCGCCGCCGCCCAGCCCAGGAGCCCCAGCAATGTAAAGGTCACAATCACGGAGGTCACCGGAGGCACATTGAGGGGGAGCAGCGCCCGTATGGTAAGCAGTAGGAAGAGCCAGGGCAGGGACAAAAATAGATCGATGGCGAAGGTCGCCAGCCTGTCCCAGATCCCCCCCAGATAAGCGCCCAGGCCGCCCAGAATCGCCGACAATGCGGTTGAGAGCAAGGCTGCCACCGGGGCCAGCAAAATCGAAATCCGGATGCCGTGGAGGAGGCGCGAGAAACGGTCCCGGCCAAGCTCGTCTGTCCCTAAAAGAAACTGCCTGGAGGGGGGCTGGTCGATGTTCTCGCGGAACTGCTTCTCGTAGGAGATGGGTGCCACGAAGTCGGCGGCCAGGGAAAGTCCGCATGTCACCAGCAGTATAAAGAGCGCAACTTTGCGGGTCGCGCTCATTGCAGATCTCCCGTACGGACAGGGGCCATCAGATCGGAAAACGAATTTGCGGTCACGGTGACGATGGCAATGATCCACGTCAGGCTCACCAGCAGGGTCACGTCCCGGCCCAGCGCCGCGCGCCATGCAAGCTGTCCGATGCCGGGAAGGTCGGAGACCACTTCAACCGGGATCGAGGCCCCCAGGGCAATGCTCACGCTGATTCCGGCCAAGGCGGCCAGAGGGGCGGAGATGTTTGGCAGCACATGCCACAGCAGAATGCGCGTGCGGCTTAGGCCTCGCGCGGTGGCGGTGATCACGTGCGGCTGGCGATAGGTATGGGAAAGCAGGTTGCGCAGGTAGCGGAAAACATTCGGAAATACAATCAGCGCAATCGCATAGTATGCGGGAATGCGCGCCAGCAAAAACAATAAGGCCAATACGGCGGAGGGTATGCACAGGAACAGGCCGCTGATCAGCGTGCTCGCCGCGTTATAAGTGGAGGAAAAATGCTGGGTCGCCGGTACCGCCAATAGAAACGCCAGGGCCCAGCCGATGGTGACCCCGATCGCCACTGCCCTCGCCGTAACCGGCAGCCGCTGCCGCAGCAGTTCACGCACAGGACGCTGAAACAGCCGGGAAAAACCAAGATCGCCCTTGGCCATACCCGCCAGATAGCTGCGATAGAAGCCGACAACGTTCTGCTCCCGCGCATGGGTGGAGCGGTAGTAGTCCCGGGATTCGGCGCTGAGCTGCGAGTTCAACTCCTCCTCATCGGCGCCGCTGCCGGGAGCGATGCGCACCAGCGTTGCCGCCAGCAGCCCGCCCAAAAGCGCGGTCATGAAGATGGTAAGCAGTGGCCGAAGCAGCCGGCGCTTTAGCATATGTCCCTCAACAGCATAAAGGCACGGCCGGAGCCGTGCCCTGGTATGGTTCCCACGGGAACCTACATAAGCAATTGCTCGTGGGAGCTCGCATCCACCACGCGGGCGCGATTGCGTATCTCCGTGTAATGCTCGCGCTTGGCCAGGTACATTCTGCGGTCCGCTTCGGCCAGCAACTGCTCGGCGTCGATTCCGTCCTGCGGATAATGCGCCTGGCCCACGCTGAGGGAAAGCAGATTACCTCCGCATACTTGGATTCCGGCTGCCTCGGCGATGCGCTGGAATTGTTTTACCTTGGCTTCCATGTGCTCCGGCGTCATTCCCGGCACGACCACCACAAATTCGTCGCCGCCCATGCGCGCCACGTAGTCATATTCGCGGCAGGCATCGCTGAGTCCGCGGGCCATGATGCGCAATACCTTATTGCCTTCAAGGTGTCCAAAGCGGTCGTTGATCTGTTTGAAGCCGTCCAGGTCGCAAACCAGGATCGTCAACGGCGTATTCAGGCGCTTGCAGCGCGCCAGCTCGCGGTCGAGGTGCAGGAACAGGGAGCGCGCATTGGGCAGGCCGGTGAGATAGTCCGTGGTCGCGGAGTTTTCCGCCAACTGATATTTAAGAGCGTTCTCCACCGAGAGCGCGAGTTTCGAGCTGATGGCCAGCAGGACCCGCAAGTGGTCCTTGTTGAAAGCGTCCTTCTCCTCGCGGTAGAGAGCCATCACGCCCATCACGCCATTCAGGCCTTCGAGAGGAACGGCCAGGGCGGAGCGCAAGGTGTGCGACTTTTCATCGCTCGTGTATCCAGGTTCGACGGCGGGATTGCCATTCACAATCGGCATGCGGTTGGCCGCTACCCAGCCGGACAGTCCCTCGCCAATGGGAATTTGCAGGTTCGAGAATTGGCGGAAGTTTTCGCCGGTCACAAACTCC
>CAYTQA010000184.1:0-6469 GCA_964439495.1 uncultured Terriglobales bacterium
ATTCAGATTCACCGCTACCTCCACCAGCCGGTTGGAATTGGAGCTGTTGACCGATCCCACAACCAGCAGCAGATCGGGATCGAAATCCTCTTTGATGACCACGTTTTTGACCGCGACCTGCCGGTTCTCCGTGGCATAGCAGATGTCCTGGGCATGGGGCCCCTGGATATTGGGAAACTTCCGCTTAAGCGCCTGGATAATATCGTGCGCTTCATCGAGGCTCAATGTAGTTTGGGTAAGGTAAGCCACGCGGTTGGGGTCGGGGACCGTCAGGGTCTCTACCTCTTGCGGATTGCCTACCACCTGGGTCACATCGGGCGCCTCGCCCAATGTCCCGACGATCTCGTCGTGGTCGCGATGGCCCACCAGGATCAGCGAGTATCCCTTTTTCGCAAAATTAATGGCCTCCACGTGGACCTTGGTGACCAGCGGACAGGTCGCATCGATGACGCGCAACTGACGAAGCTTGCTTGCCTCGCGCACCTCGGGCGAGACGCCATGGGCGCTGTAAATCACGCGTGCTCCACTCGACCGACTCGCCCCTGACCTTCGCGCCCTTTGCCGCCAGCTCATCCACCACGTAGCGGTTATGCACAATTTCCTTGCGCACATAAATGGGAGCGCCAAAGGTTTCCAGTGCGATACGCACAATGTCGATTGCGCGCACCACTCCAGCGCAGAATCCACGGGGCTTCAACAGGAGTAGAGTTTTAGGTTCAGTTTTCACGTTCATCTTAATGCTTTCAGTATAGCTGCAAATGCCAGATTCCTGAGAGTAAAAGTATAGGATGGGACCTCGAAGGTCAACGCAAATAACAGAAAATGCTGGAATTAGCATTGAATTGTGGGTTGGACGCAGCGAATGGGAGCCAGCGGAGCCCGGGCATTCAGTAACCTGTTGAGATTGGCTGGTTTCCCGCCTAAACGCTCATTTTCAGCATCTGCTCGGCATGTTCCAGGGAGGCTTGGGTAAGCGTCGACCCGCTGAGCATTCTGGCAATCTCCTCCGCCTTCTCTTTTTGAGAAAGTAGACGGACAGAGGTCCTGGTCTTCCCCGCCGATTCTTTCTTCTCGATCACATAGTGATGATCGGCGAAAGAGGCAATCTGGGGCAGATGGGTAATACAGAGCACCTGGTTATTGCGGGAAAGCGCTTTAAGTTTTTTCCCTACCGCCTCCGCGACGCGTCCGCCAATTCCTGTATCGATCTCATCAAAAATCAGCGTGCGTTGTCGTGCTGGAGCGGATTTTGCGCCCTTCCCTCCTCCTTCTTCGATACTGGTCTTCAGGGCCAGCATGATGCGCGAGAGCTCCCCGCCGGATGCAGTCTGCTCCAGAGGCTTCAGCGGCTCTCCCGCATTGGCGGCGATCAGATAACCGATCCGGTCGAAACCCGAAGCCGACCAGTTCGCAGGGTCGTCCGTCCCCGAGATCTCCACCTGAAAACGCGCCTTCATGACCAACTCTGTGAGCTGCGTTGCCACTGATTTTTCCAGCGCTTTGGCGGCAGTCCCTCGCCTGCGAGACAACTCCTGAGCAGCAGAGCGATAGCTGTTCGCCGCAGTGTCAAGCTGCTTGTGTAACCCATTCAGGATCTCGTCGCGATTCTCGAACTCCTCCAGCTTCTTCTGCAGGTCCCTCCCATAGGCAATGACCTCATCGACCGACAATCCATACTTGCGCTTGAGCCTGTCCAGCAGCTCCAGACGGTCTTCCACTTCCCCCAGGCGCTCGGGGGAGGCATCTATGTTCTGGGCATAATCGCGGGCGCTTTCACTCACATCCTGAAGGTTCGCTTCCGCCGAACTTACAAGCTGTACAGCCGCTTCGAACTCAGGCTCAAAACGGGCAAGCTCTTCCAGATGCTTATTCGCGGTACGAAGCGAAGCCAAAGCCGAACTGGAGGATTCATAGAGCGCCTCGTAGGCGCTCATGGCTGCAGCATAGAGTCTTTCCGCATTGGCCAGCACTCGCTTTTCGTTGGCAAGCATTACGTCCTCGCCAGTTTCTAGCCGCGCTTCGTCAATTTCTTTCTTCTGGAATTTCCAAAGATCGAGCAGGCGCAAGCGCTCCTTCTCATCGCTTTCGAGTTCTGAGATCTTTTGCCGGATTTCATGCCAGGCCTGATATTCAGCCGCTAAGGGATGGGCTGGAATTCCAGCAAAGCTGTCCAGCAGCTTGAGGCGCGAGGCGGGATCGAAGGCCATCACCGTCTCGTTCTGGGCATGAATGGAGGCCAATTCCGGAGCAAGCTGCCTTAGCACGGCCACGGTCGCCGGTTGATTATTGATCCAGACGCGCCCTTTTCCGTTCAGCGCGATCTCCCGCTTCAGAATGAGCTCTTCGCCCTCGGATTCAATCCCGTTGGCCTCCAGCACCTTTTCCGCGCCATCGGTTTCAGGGACAAAAACGCAGGAGACCACGGCCTTTTCCGCCCCGTGGCGGACCATCTCCGAGGAAGATTTGTCTCCGAGCAGCAGGGCCAGGGCATCGATCAGAATGGATTTGCCGGCGCCGGTCTCTCCGGTCAGCAGATTCAGGCCGGAGGCAAAATCCACCACCACATTGTCTATAACTGCATAATTTTCAACGCGCAGCTCAAGTAACACCGGGGGACCGCCTACGGGAGAGGGTGAGCGCAGTTTAGCATGAGAGCACATCTTCTTTTCATGGACAAAATGGTTTGTTACCTTTAAATCAAGATGATGACATCCTTGGCACTTCTTGGGACTTACGCCATTGGCGAAATTGGAAACCTGATCGCCCAAACCGGACCGGTTGCAAAAACAGTATTGATCATTCTCCTGCTCTTCAGCCTGTTCTCCTGGTCCATAATCTTTTCCAAATGGTCGAGCATGCGCCGGGCGCGCACGCAAAGCGGACGGTTCCTGCGCGCCTTTCGCAAAGCCATGCGCTTGCAGGACGTTTCCGCGGTCTCGGAGCAATTCAAGCCGAGTCCGCTGGTAACGGTTTTCGAGCAGGGCTATGAGGAGTACCGTCGGCAAACCAGCGGCGCGGGCGCTCCCCGGAATCTGACCGCAATTCAGCGGGCCACCCAAATCGCCTCGTCGGAAGAGCTTACTCGCATGGAACAGCGGCTGCCCTGGCTTGCGACCACCGGCGCGGTCACTCCGTTCGTGGGTCTGTTTGGCACGGTGTGGGGCATCATTGACGCCTTCCAGGGACTTGGAAACGCTGGCGCGGCAACCCTGCGCGCGGTGGCCCCCGGAATCTCGGAGGCCCTGATTACTACGGCGGCCGGTCTGTTTGTGGCCATCCCGGCGGTCATCGCTTATAACCAGTTTTCGCACCAACTGCGCGAATTCGGGTCGCGAATGGACGACTTTTCCCTGGAGTTCCTCAACGCAGTTGAAAACAGCAGCGCAACTTCTCCGGTCCCAAGCCGCGGAACACAGCGCGTTCTCGACTGAGGAGAAATCGATGGCTTTCACCAACTCTCAAGGACGCACCCAATCCTCACTCTCTGACATCAACGTCACTCCGCTGGTGGACGTCGTGCTGGTGCTGCTCATTATCTTCATGTTGACCGCCCCGGTGCTTCAATCAGGCATTGAAGTTTCCGTGCCTAAGACAAAGACAGTAAAAGAGATCACAGAGCCGCGCCTGGTGCTCTCGATCGATCGCGAACAGCGTGTTTTCCTGGGCAGCGATGCCATCAATGTGAATGAAATTCCCACCACGCTACGGGGGAAAGTCCATGATCCGGCCAAGCAGGCGATCTATTTGCGGGCCGATGAGAATGTGCCGTTTGGGGTTTTTGCCGCCGTTATGGACGCGGTGAAACAGGCCGGAATCACCAATGTGAGTATCGTGACGGAGCCCTGGCAGGAGAAGAATGGCGCACACTGATGTATTCGAGGTTCGAGAGCCGTGGAGAGGGCCGCTCACTATCTCCGCCATTCTGCACATCGCGCTATTTGGCGGGATCATCGCCTACACGGCTTATCTTGGCCGCAGTGGCGAGAACTGGGGGGGATCGACCACGGGACAAGGGACCATCAGCGCCAATCTGGTGAGCAGCGCCGCGATTCCGCTGCCTCATCCTGAAGTCCCCGCGAAGAACATCGTCGCCAATGAATCTCCAGGCCTCTCTCAATCGCAACCCAAGGTAGAACCGAAGCCCGAAGAGCAGAGTATTCCCATCCCCCTCGAACACAAGGTAAAACCCACGCCCACCCCGAAACCGCAGGTTTCCACCCAGAGCAAACCCCGGCCAGTCGAACAGGCCAGCAATGTTGTTCCGTTTGGGCAAGGCGGGCAGCTCCAGCAGCATTACGCAATCTACAAAAGTTCAAGCGGTACCATGGGCATCAGCATGGGTTCCGGCGGCGATTTTGGCAGCCGGTATTCCTGGTATGTGGAGGCGGTTCGGCGCAAGGTTTCGGACAATTGGCTCAGATACGAAATCGATCCACATATCCCCAGTGGAGAGCGGGTCTATCTGGTCTTCGACATTCTGCGCAGCGGACAGCCGGTAAACGCACAGGTGGAAAAATCGAGCGGCATCCCCTCGCTGGACCAGTCGGCCGTGCGCGCGCTGCAGCGTATTGATACCTTCGGCCCCCTGCCCAACGATTACGCGGGAAGCCGGGTCGCAGTGGAGTTTTACTTTGAGAAATAGCTGTAAATTTTTTTAATTAGATCATTTAAGAGGCAGTCGTGATGAAGAAAAATTTTCTCGGATCGGACATTCGGCGGATAGGGCAGGCCATCCTCCTGGCATTTTTTCTGGTTGCGAGCATCCCCGGCTGGGGACAGCAATCGGTCGATCAGATTCGCACCGGCACAAATCTGGGGGTAGATAAAGTCCGCATCGCCGTGCCCGATTTCAAAGCGGCTTCCGCGATTGCCAATGCCGATCTGCTCACCACATTCAACAGCACACTCTTCTCTGACCTGCAGAACGCCGGCATCTTCGATGTTGTCTCCAAGAGCTTCTACCCGCTGCAACAGCCGGGCACGCCACAGGAGATAAAGCTGGACGCCTGGGGAAATCCACCCGCCAATGCGGCCATGGTGGCATTCGGAAATATGAGCGTCAGCGGCGATGAGATGAACGTCTCCGGCTGGCTCTACGATGCAAAGAACACCGCCGCGCCTCAGGTCCTGGGAAAGCAATATCGCGAGTCCGCCAACTCCGATAATGCCCGTCTCATCGCCCACAAGTTCGCCGATGAGATCATCTTCCGCCTGGGCGGAGGCATTCCCGGCATCGCGGAGACCAAAATTTATTTTGTGAGGACGATCGCCCGCGGGCATAAAGAAATCTGGCAAATGGATTATGACGGGGCCGGACAGAAGGCGGTGACGCATGCCGGCTCGATCGCCCTTTCTCCCCGGGTTTCCCCGGATAATTCCCGCCTGGCATTTGTCGAACTGGGTCGTGAGGGCGCGCAGATAAAGGTGTACTCCTTCGATCTTGGCAGGCTGGTCACTTTTCCGCGCTTCGGCGGCACCACGGTTTCTCCCGCATGGTCCTCGGATGGGACCAAGCTGGCTTTTTCCTCTTCCCGCACCGGCGATCCCGAAATCTATGTGACCGATGGCGATGGCAACGACCCGCATCGGGTGACCGAGTCCCATGGTCCCGATGTCTCGCCTTCCTGGAACCCGAAGACCAACGCGCAGATTGCCTGGGTGAGCGGGCGCACCGGCCTGCCGCAGATTTACACCATGGAATCGGACGGGACCAACGTGCAAAGAATGACCGATGGCGGGTATGCCGTCTCTCCCTCCTGGTCGCCAAACGGACAATTCCTGGTCTTCGCCTGGACCCGGAGTTATGGGCCGGGCGTACCGGGCAACCAGGACATTTACATCATGGACATTGCCAGCAAGCAGTGGACGCAACTGACCCATGAAGCTGGAAGCAATGATTTCCCCTCCTGGTCACCGGATGGCCGTCATATCGTCTTCCAATCCACCCGTACCGGCACTTCGCAGATATGGACCATGCTGGCGGATGGCACCCAGCAGCGGCAGTTGACCACCTCCGGAAAGAATGAAGAACCTAACTGGAGCTTTAAATGAAACTTCCTAGTAACGTTCCTTTTTCATTTGTGAGTCATGGAGGTTGTCTGCTGTTGTAAACTCATTTTTAATTTTTATCTTAAATATATTTTTTGCAGGTTGTCTTTTTTGGAGGAACTGAATTGAACACAAGATTAGTAACAGCTCGAATTGCGGTGTTGACGACCATTCTGTTGATTGCCGGTTGTCATAAAAATAAGCCGACCGCGCCCCCGCCACCGCCGCCGCCAGCACCATCGGCGCCAACAGCCACGCTTTCCGCCAATCCCGCGACCGTGAACGCCGGACAAGCGACGCAGCTTACATGGACCACTGAGAACGCAACCGATGTGAGCATCGAAGGCATCGGCAATGGCGATCTCACCGGCTCGCAAAGCGTTACCCCCACAACTTCGACCACCTATCTCCTCACCGCGAA
>CAYTQA010000185.1:0-6462 GCA_964439495.1 uncultured Terriglobales bacterium
GAGCTGGGGCGCGAGCCGACCTCGGAAGAGATCGCCAAGCGCATGGACATCCCTGTCGCGAAAGTGCGTAAGGTGCTTAAGATCGCGCAGGAGCCAATCTCGCTCGAAACTCCCATCGGGGAAGAAGAAGATTCGCATCTGGGCGACTTCATTGAAGACCGCGGCGTGGTCTCGCCGGCCGAGGCCGTGATCAACGTGAACCTCAAGGAGCAGACTGCGCACGTGCTGCGGACCCTTACTCCGAGGGAAGAGAAGGTCATCAAGATGCGCTTCGGGCTGGAGGACGGCTCCGAGCACACGCTCGAAGAGGTAGGCCAGTCGTTCGCCGTCACTCGCGAACGCATTCGCCAGATCGAGGCCAAGGCATTGCGCAAGCTGCGCCATCCTTCGCGTTCACGCAAGCTGAAGGCATTCATGGATACGGTGCGCGACTGAGCTGAAGGTCTTGGGAGACTGCAAAACTGCTCGTTTAAGCAGCTCTCGAATTTTCCCACGGCAGTCCCGATTTCTGCCAATCTATAAACACGTATGTTTGGACCAGTAAGAGATCGTCCCCAAAGGTCCCTGGTGTGGCTGGATACGACGATTGGTGTGCTGCTTTGTATATTGGCCACGGCCTTGCTTGGAGCTCTTTTTGCTTCGAGCAGGGTCAGCGCGTCTCTTCCGCTTTTCTGCCTGGTGGTGGTGCTCGCGGTTGCCGTACGCTTCGGCGCCCTGACCGGCATCCTGGGTTCGGCGCTTTCAGCGCTCCTGCTCGCTTATTTCATCTTCTCTCCACAGCACAGCCTGCATGTGACCGATGCCGCCGCTCGCGCTAATTTAAGCTGGCTTCTGCTGGGCGGCATCATTCTAAGTTTTCTGTTTGCTCCACATTCCCGCAGCCGGCGATAACCGGGAGCCGTCGAATAGGCCCACCGCTGTATACTGCTGGTCATGCGTACGGCGCAGGTCGTACACGTGAAGCAAGCGCGTACCGATCTCCGGCACGAGTCGAAGCTGGATTCAATGACATTCGCGTGCTGCTCGGAAAGGTAAAAGGCCGAAAGAGGGCGATCTCTCAGGGGCCTCCTCGCGACATTCATGCCGAACTCGCATTCTCTCCAGGTTAATCTTCAGGCCGCGGCCAAACAGCTCATGCTGGAGCGCGGCTTCGAACCGGAATTTCCATCCCCGGTCCAGCAGCAGCTTTCCGAATTGAAGGCGCACCCGCCACGAGTTGGGCCGGGCGGAGATATTCGCGATCTGCGCAACCTGCTCTGGTCCTCAATCGACAATGACACTTCGCGCGATCTCGATCAAATTGAAGTCGCCGAGCGTCTGCCCAACGGCGATGCCAGAGTCATGGTGGGAATTGCGGATGTAGATGCCCTGGTCCCCCGGGACTCGCCCATCGACCAGCATGCCGCCCATGAGACGACGACCGTCTACACCGGCGTGCGGATCTTCCCCATGCTGCCGGAAGAGCTGTCCACCGGCGTCACCTCGCTGCTCGAAGAAGGTGACAAGTTGAGCGTGGTGATTGAGTTCGTCGCCGGCAATGATGGACAGGTGAAATCCAGCAATGTATATCGCGCGGTGGTGCGCAATAAAGCGCAGCTTACCTACAATGCCGTGGGCGCATGGCTTGAGGGCCGCGCCGAGGCGCCGGAGAAGGTCGCCGCCTCGACGGAGCTTCAGGCCCAGCTCAAGCTTCAGGATGAGATCGCGCAGGCGCTCAAGAAGGAACGATATGAGCATGGCGCTCTCAACATCGAAACCATCGAGACCCGCCCTCTGATGCTCGGCCAGCAGATCGTGGACATCGTGAAGCAGGAGAAGAACCGGGCCACCGATCTGATTGAAGATTTCATGATTGCCGCCAATGGGGTGGTGGCGCGCATGCTCGCGAAGGTCTCTTCCATCCGCCGCGTGGTCAAGACCCCGGAACGCTGGGACCGGATTGTGGAACTGGCAAAACAATACGGAGGGCAGCTTCCCGCCGGACCAGACTCGAAGGCGCTCAATGAATTTCTGATGCAGCGCAAGGCCGCGGACCCCGATCACTTCGCCGATCTTTCCCTCGCGGTCATCAAGCTGATGGGACCGGGCGAATACGTTCTTGAACGTCCGAACGATCCCGTGCAAGGACACTTCGGCCTGGCAGTGCAGGACTATACCCATTCCACCGCGCCCAACCGGCGCTTCGCTGACCTGGTGACACAACGGCTGATCAAAGCGGCGCTTGTGGCCCAGCCTGGTCCTTATTCTGACAGCGAGCTGCTTTCCATTGCCCGCAACTGCACGGAGAAGGAAGATGCGGCGCGCAAGGTGGAACGCGGGATGGCGAAGCGCATCGCCGCCGTGGCCCTGAGCAGCAGGATCGGCCAAACCTTTGATGCGGTAGTCACCGGCGTGACGGAGCACGGGACTTTTGTGCGCATCACGCAGCCCCATGCCGAAGGACTGCTGGCCCGCGGCCAGCAAGGTATGGATGTGGGAGACAAGCTGCGAGTGAAGCTGATCAGCACCGACGTCCAGCGCGGCTATATAGATTTCGCGCGCGCATGATTTCAGTTCAAATGAATCGCCCGGCTAAAACAGTCCCGAAGCTCACCGGAATCTGGAGACCCCAACATAGAAGATGTTGGAATCGGTACCGGGGTTCCGCATGCTGATATTCGCGTTCGACATATGCTGATACCGGTACCCGAGCGTGACCGCGTTGGTGTTCGTATGAAAGATCTGGACCCCTCCGCCCAGGTCAATGGTTAACATGAATTGCGAACCCTGGGGAGACAATACGCGGTCTCCAAAATAGAGAAAACCGCCATTGGTGCTGGCGAATGGCTGATACTTGCTGCGCGGATGGAATCCCATCTGGAAGCCCATCGGGCTCAACCCGCCTCCATAAGTCCTCACGCGCTGATTTGTGGGATCATTCGATGGATAAAATCGCGGCTCCGAGAGTACCACCAGTGGAGTTGCTTCCGGGGAATATCGCAGGTCCCAACGGGGATGGTCGAGAATCAAATGGCTGTAACGAACATTCCACGTTCCCAGATACACATCTTTCGTGTATCCGAACACATGGCCGGAGATAAACGACATGCCCGCCCAAAAGCCAAGCTCGTTGTCGCCTCCCGGCAGCTCTCCAGGGCTGGTATTCCGATTTCCCCAGAATGAGGTGGTAAGGACGGGGCGGGTATCGCGATACCACGGGGCCTTGAACCGCATGAGGTTCACCGCGCTTCGCGACGGATTGAGCAGGGAAATCGCCGTCAGCCAGAACTCATTATGGCTTACGCCTTCGAGCCGCCGGATGGCATAGCGATCAAGCGCATCCTCCGCCACAGTCCAGCCCAGCCCGCCTACTGGGGTGGTCACAAGGCTCACAAAGCCGGTGCCGTTCGTCCACTTGCCGCGATCGACATAAAAATGATCTCCGTTATGGCCAATGGCGGCCTCGCCGAACGGGCCTACTTTCCATAGCGTGCTGTATACGGTGGAGAATGCGAAGGCCCGCGCGCGGCTCCTCCAGTATGCGTGCGAGTTTTCAAAATCAAGGGTGGCGCCCTGAGGATCATTGGCAATCCAGATGTAGTTGGTAATCGATCCCATCATGGGATGGCCCACATAATCGTCCAGCATTGGGTTGTCGTCGCTCCAGCGCCAGAACCGGTAATCGGCGACAGAATCCATGTAACGATGGAACCACTTGCCATGACCGGTCTCGTACCGGTACCAATAGCCGGTATAGAGGTTCCCCACATCTTCAAAAGAGTTGAAGATGGCCGTTTCCAGTAGCAGAGGACGCCAATGGACGCCGCAGTCTTTCCCGAAGTCTTCCTTGTATTGGCATTCGGACTGATTGATTGGATTGGGGAGCGCGCTGTCCCGGTCTGGAGCGCCATCCGATTGGGCAGCAGCGGCAATGTTGCTGCCGCTCTGAATAAAATGGTTCGTGACTTCCTGGCCTGAACAGATGGAAATAAAACAAGGTAAAACCAGACAAAATATAAAAGCGAACCGGACCACGGTAAATCCCCTCCCGGAAACCGTTTTGAAGCAACTTTTCTAAGCAGAGTTGTTCATTAAAAACACAGCATAGATGATTCGGACCCGGAGATGAAGTGCTATCCTACGCAGGGAATCTGGGGCTGCATCAGTCTGGCTGCTGGAATTTTTTCATTAGTCCGAACGGATTACAGCGGTCCAATCCTGAAGCGGCCAGAAGCATGAGGAGGAGGCATGAAGCGGAGAGAATTTATCGTTCGTTCAGCTTACGGTGTGGGAGCGGCATGGCTTGCTTCCAGGTCCTGGACATCCGATGCCTTCGCGCTGCCCGCATTGCCGCGCAAGTTCGCTGCGATGGATACGGTGACGCTTGGCAACACCGGCATCAAGACCAGCCGGCTTGCGATGGGCACCGGCACGGTCGGCAGCGGTCACCACTCCCACCAGACGGCGCTCGGCATCATGGGCCTTTCCGGATTGTTGCTCAACGGCTATGACCATGGCCTGCGCTTCTTTGACGCGGCGGATTCCTATGGCAGCCATCCGCACGTGGCCGAGGCGCTCAAGCATGTGCCGCGCGATAAGGTCACGGTCCTTACCAAGACCTTCTCCCGCGATGCGGCGGCGGCCCGCGCCGATCTCGACCGTTTTCGCCGGGAGCTTGGCACCGATTATCTCGACGTTTGCCTGATGCACTGCGTCACCGAAGGCGACTGGACCGAACGCTATAAGGGAGTGATGGACGTGCTCTCGGAGGCGAAGGAGAAAGGGATTATTCGCGCCCACGGCTGCTCCTGCCATACCATTGAAGCGCTGCGCGCCGCCGCCAGGTCGCCCTGGGTCGAGGTGGATCTGGTGCGCATCAATCCCATTGGATCGCACATGGATGCCGATCCGGAGACCGTGGTGAGCGTGCTGCGGGAGATGAAGGCCGCGGGAAAAGGGATTGTCGGAATGAAAATACTCGGCCAGGGCGATATGCGGAGCCAGCCCGACGTGGCGCTGAAATATGCCTTGTCATTGGGTCTTCTGGACGCGTTCACCATCGGCGCCGAAAGCAAGGCCGAGCAGGAAGACCTGATCCGCCGCATCGCAGCCGCTTGAACTGCTGCGCTCGTATGAGAGCAAGTTCGAACGAAGAAAAGGATTTGAAGAAACAGGAAGCATTAAGAGACAAGCCGGACAACGAGCTTGTTCGCAGGCCTGTCCTACTCGAATTTCACTTCGATCTCGCGGGTCTCGGCCGGTCCGGGCTCATACTGCCAGCCCTTCACGGCTTCCATAGCGGACTGGGCAAGGACCGGATGGCCGCCCAGCACCTTTACCGATGTAACTTTCCCCGAGGCATCAATGGCTGCTTCCAGGCGCACGGTTCCAGTCAGGTTGATCTTTCGGGCGATCTCCGGCATCACCGGGGCCGTCTTCCGAATCGTCTTGCGAGGAGCAGCCGCCAGCACCGCCGGCGCGAGGGACAGCAATAACATCAGAGTTATGAGTCGTCTAGCCATACGGGCTGATTATCACGGCACTTAAACCTGGAGACAAGATTACTAACGGGTTATTACCAGTGGTTACCCGCAGGATTTCACCGGATAAAACCGACGATGGTTAGTTTTCCCGCTTACGGAATTAACTCATAGCTGACAAATGCCAGTTGCTTGCTGTCTGGAGACCACGAGGGAACATTGATGGTGCCTTGTCCGCCGAATAATTTGGCCAGGATGCTGATTTTACTGTCCTTGAGCGACATAAGGCGCAGCATCACTTCCTTGTTTCCGGGATGCCCGGTAACGCTCTTATCGTAGGAGAGAAAGACCATCCACTGCCCATCCGGCGAGATGTGCGGAAACCAATTATTGAAATCGTCGGAGGTGATCTGTTGCTGTTCGCTCCCATCGGGCCGCATGCGCCAGATCTGCATCATGCCGGTGCGCTCGGAATTGAAGTAAATGTATTTCCCGTCCGGCGAGTACTCCGGGCCATCGTCGAGTCCCTTGGCGGTGGTCAGGCGCGTCTCTTCGCCTTCGGTGACCGGAATGCTGTAGATATCGAAGTCGCCATTGCGTTGTCCGACAAAGGCGAGCGTCTTGCCGTCTGGCGACCAACCATGCCAGTACGAGGGAGAATTTTTTGTGATGCGCCGCGGCGCTCCGCCGGCGATTGGCACCGTGTAGACGAGGGACTGGTGCTCCTCCTGCGACTGGTCGCTGATGGCCAGCAGAGTGCCGTCGGGCGAAATGCCATGATCGTTGTTGCAGCGGTCGGCAAAGCCGGTATCGATGGTTTGAGGCGTGCCGCCACTCACCGGCAGGCGCAGTATGTGACCGTTGCTGTTGAACAGGAATGATGCGCCGTCCCTGCTCCAGTTCGGTGCCTCAAAGTGCTCCGGTGCCACATAGACCACCCGCCGGTCCGTGCTTGAGATGGCGACCGTCTCCAGGGTGCTGTAAAGTTTCGGCTCTCCGGACG
>CAYTQA010000186.1:0-6441 GCA_964439495.1 uncultured Terriglobales bacterium
CGATGAGAAGCGCGCCCCGCAGAAGGTCGATCTTTTCATCCTCCACGCTCGGCCCCACGACCTCCGAGAAGCGATGGACCAGGGCCAGGCGCTCGCGTGAAGAATCCTTCGAAGAATTGCGGACTTCGGCCACAGATGAATGCTAGCAGAAATACATGAGTGAGAACCAGCTAGGCGGCAACTATTGCTCCATGCCGATAACTTCTACTTAGGCGGGCAGAATGCAGGCTTTGGCACAAACCTAAGAAGACGGTTTGTTGTTCTAGGCACGAAACAGGTTTTTAGCTATGAACAGCGCGTTGGCCGGACGCTCCGCCAGACGCCGCATCAGGTAGGGGTACCACTCCGCGCCAAAGGGTATGTAAACCCTCATGCCGTATCCCTGCCGGGCGAGCTCCTTCTGCAGGTCGCGGCGTACCCCATAGAGCATCTGAAACTCGAAGGACTTTGGGGAGATTTTTTCTTGCCTCGCAAAATCGATTGTGGCCGCGATCATCTTCTCGTCATGCGTGGCGATGCCATGATAAATGCCGCTCCTGAGAAGAAGCTTCATCAACTTCACATAATTCCCGTCCACGTCGGATTTTTTCTGGATGGCAATCTCGGGCGGCTCCTTGTACGCGCCTTTACAGAGCCGGATGCGAATGCCCCGGGCCAATAGGTCCTTAATATTGGTCTCGCTGCGATAGAGATAGGACTGAATGACCGCTCCCACTACTCCCTGGTTTCCGCGCCGGGCATGCATAGTACGGACAAAGTCCAGCGTGCGCTCGGTGTAGGCGCTTCCTTCCATATCCACTCGCACAAAGTTTCGTATCTTCGCGGCGTGGGCCACCAGACTGTTCACCAGATCGTGCGAGAGATTCTCGTCCACGTCCAGGCCCATATGCGTGAGCTTCAAGCTTACGTTGGCGGAAAGATTGAGCTCCTGAATTTTGTCGAGCAGTTGATGATAGAGCCCGGCGCTTTGCCGAGCTTCCTCCGCATTGGTAACGTTCTCCCCCAGGTTATCGATGCTGACGCTCATGCCGGCATGGTTTACCGCCTGGGTTGCTGCTATGGCATCATCCACGGTGGTCCCGGCAACGAAGCGGCTGGAGAGGCGGTGGCCAAGGGCGGAACGTTCGGAAAACGCGCGCAGGGCCTTGTTTTGGGAGAGTCCAATGAAAGCGGCCCTAAGCAAGCGGATGGCCCTCATTCAAAAAAGATGGATACCGCGGGATGAAAGAAGTAGCGATCATCTTCCAGAGGCGCGCTCCGCCGCGGTCGGCCCCGCGCAAGCGGAATTCACAATGGATATGGCGCCTGGAATTAGACATGCCAACTCAGAACGACAGGCCCTTCAGATATTCACGGAAATCGTCCTTGAGCTCGGAGCGTTTCAGCGCGAACTCCACGGTTGCCTTGAGGAAGCCCAGCTTGTCGCCCGCATCATGACGCTTGCCTTCAAAACGATATCCGTAAATTTTTTCTCTTTGCAGCAGGAGCCGGATACCATCCGTGAGTTGCAGCTCCCCGCCTGCCCCCAGCGGGGTGCGGTCCAGCATCTCAAAAATAGTCGGGGTAAGGATGTAGCGCCCGATGATCGCCAGATTGGATGGCGCCTCTTCCATCCTTGGCTTCTCGATCATATTGGCGACCTCAAAGAGCCGGGGGTTGCCGTTCACCGGCTTGGCATCGAGCACGCCGTATTGCGAAATATTGGGACCGTTTACCTCCTGAGTCGCCAGGATGGAGCAGCCGGTTTGCTCATACATCTCTATCATCTGCTTAAGACACGGGACATCGCTGTCGATCACGTCATCCGCTAAAAGGACTGCGAAGGGCTCGTTGCCGACCAGTTCGCGCGCCATGAGCACCGCGTGACCCAATCCCAGAGCTTCTTTCTGACGCACGTAGGCGATGTGGATCATGTCCGAGATTTGCCGGACGACCGTCAGCAGCTCGGTCTTCTTCCGCTCCTCGAGCATCTTCTCCAGCTCATAGCTCACATCGAAATGGTCTTCAATGGCGCTCTTGCCGCGTCCGGTGACGATAATGATCTGGTCGCAGCCGGCGGCGAGGGCCTCTTCCACCCCATATTGAATGATGGGTTTGTCCACGATCGGGAGCATCTCTTTCGGCAACGACTTGGTCGCCGGCAAGAACCGCGTGCCCAAGCCGGCCGCGGGAAAGACTGCCTTGCGGACTTTTTGTGCCATTCTTCGATCCTGGGAGCCCGCGCAACGACGGGGAAATTAAACGTGGAATTTACGAACTGACGCCTGACGCAAACTGTCCATTATACAGAGGTCAACTTTCCATCTGGGCACATCACAGCCGGACGGGCCTCTTACAAAGTTGGGCCGGCGTCACCCAGCATGGCCCGGCGAATAATGCGGACCGGCGGAAAGCCCTGCTGCATGAACCGGTCGTGAAAATCCTGCAGAGAGAATTTATCGCCCATCTTCTTCTTATAATCCTCCCTCAGCTTCAAGATTTGCAGCTTGCCCAGGGTGTAGTAAAGATAAGTCGGGTCGGACGTGCCGCGCTTGGTTTCACGCATGGAATTGGCGTGGGACTGATAACCCTCTTTTTCGAAGAATTCGACTCCCTGATCGAAGGTCATCTGACCGGTATGCATTTTTATGCCGACGATGTAGCGGGCGTTCCGCAAAAGCGCATCCTGCCACTGCCCCAGGCGCAACATCAGGAACTTCGTGTCTTTTTCTTCCGGAACTCCCGGGGTCCTTCCGTAGCCCTCATCGAGCATCATCTGTTCACTGTAATGCGCCCATCCTTCCGCATTGGAGCTGCAGCCCAGCAGCTTGCGGACCTTGGATTGCACATGCTGCAGCCAGAGAAACTGCACGTAATGGCCGGGATAAACCTCATGAATAGCGGTGCTGATCACGGTCCCGCGATTGAAACCGGCCATGTGCTCTTCAATCTGCTCCGGCTTCCAGCTCGCCTCCGGCAGGGTGACATTGAAATACGCCTCCTTGGCGACGGTTTCATAAGGGCCAGGCGTGTCCATGGAAGCCATGGTGAGCGCCCGCATGAATGGAGGCGTCTCTTCCAGGATGGGCAGGACAGGAGAAGGCACGTCGATGATGTGTTGCTGCACGATATAGTCGCGCAACCCTCCCAGCGTGTCGCGGAAGGTCTGCAACAGCTTATCCGGCGCGGGATGATCGGCTTCCAGCTGGTGCAGGATCTGGTCCGGGGTTTTGCTGGGATCGATCTCGCGGGCGACGCGCTTAAACTCCTCCTGATTTTTACGTAAATCAGCCATTCCAATCTGGAGCAGCCGGTCGAGCGGGATGTCCACCATCTCGTCGTAAAGCAGCTTTTTGCTGTAGTTCTCTCTTCCCATGCGGAAGTCCCCGTTGGATTTGGGCAATAATTCTTCCTGAAGGAACTTCTGGTAGGACTGCAAGGCCGCGATGACCTGCTGATTGGTTTGAGCAAATTCATCCAGCAACCGCCGGGCCTTCGCCCCTTTGAAGGCGTCCGGAACATCTTTCTGGAAGAAGCTGACGATTCCCGGCAGTTGTTCAATGGCGATCTCGGTGTAAATGCGCGGAGGGTCCTTCAAGTTCTGCCGGGCTGCGGTGAATACGGCGGGCATTTGCCGCTCGCGCGCAATCAGGGACTTGAGGCGGTCGTCGGGAGGGGCGAACTGCCGCGCCATGATCACAAATGTGCTGCTGGCAATCCCGCTGGAGTAGATATCCGGGTTCTTTTCCCAGGGACGGATCTCTTCCAGCGTGAGCAGCCGGGAGTTGATGTCGGAAAGGACCATCTCCCGGTTGGCCAGCTCCGCTTCGCCCGCGCCCCGCATAGTGGGCTTTTCTATCTCCGCCTTGAATTTTTTAAGCGCGGAGATCTGGGCATCGATCGTGGCGCGCGAATAGTCCTCAAGTTGAGGATCGTATTGATGAAATCCCGCGGCCGTTCCGGTGGTGGGAGAGAACTTGAAATACACTTCGTCAAAGTAGCGGTCGGAGAGGCGGTAAAAATCCAGGGAGGCCTTGTCCGTTCCCTGATCAGAGGCCATTTGCATGGTGGAGGCCCGTTTTCCGTCCTGGGTATGGGTGGTTTGTGCGAAAGGAACAAGAGAGGTGGATAGCAGCAGGCATGCCAGCAGAAAAGTTTTCATTACTCTCCTCGCTAACATTGTGGCACAAACGAGGAGGAGCGCAGCGCGGCCGGGAGGCTATTTCTTTCCGGCTTTGGCCTTCAGCTTGACCTGCCCATTTTCTACTTCAAGGGAATATTCGACGGTATTGCACTTGTAATCCTTGCGAATCTGCTCTGTCTTCTTTTGGACGAAGGCCGCAAAGGATTCGAAATTTCCCGCCGCTCCGGCGTTTCCGGCAAGTTTTTTCGCCTGCATCATGGCATTGAAGAGGGTCCGCACCTTGTCTTTTTCCGCCCCTATATCGGAAACCTGAAGGCTGAACTGGGGCACCTCGCGCTCGTGTTCCGGAAGCGTTTCTTCGAACTGACGCACTCCCTGCACCGAGAGCCACGCATCCTGCGGACGGCGGTAGCCTTCCTCTTTGATGCGAAGCTTCTGCTGCCAAAGGTTGTTGAACAGGCCATACCGCTGAGTGATGGTGGTGTAACGAAAACGTTGCGCAAAGCTCATGCGCTTTCCATCGCTGTATTTCTTAATCAGGGACTGCACGCGCCATTCCAGATCGGCGGGAGGCTTCTTGGAGCCGCCGCCAAAGAAGACGTCATACTCAATCTTCAAGCGGCGTACACTGTCATCCAGCAGATTCAGCTCTTCCTCGACGGTCACGAATCACCTTTGAACAGCGGCAGCATAGCTTGCAAATCGGCCACAAGCAGCTACAAGGGATAGAATGCGGTACACGGTATCCCTGATTTTGGGCCTCTCACATGAGGCTGTCACGATGAACTTATTCGGCATCCAAACTAAAGTCATGGCAGAACCAGGCTCAAAAATCAGAGTTGTAATTGCAGACGATCATGCGGTATTGCGGGAATCTCTGGCAGCTTTGCTGGTGACTCAACCGGATTTCCAGGTGGATGGGACCGCCGCCAATGGCCAGCAGGCGCTGGAGCTGGTGAAGCAGCACCATCCCGATGTTTTAGTCCTCGATCTTTTCATGCCGGACTTTGACGGCTTTGACGTGCTCCGCACCCTGGACCGCACCGGCAACCGGGTTGCGACCGTAGTGCTGACCGGCTCGGAAAGCGAAATGGACTACGTGCAGGTAGTGCGTTTGGGCGGCCGCGGGCTGGTGATGAAAAGCGATGGTCCGGAGAAGCTGTTTGCCGCTGTTCGCGCCGTAGCATCTGGGGAACTTGCGTTTTCCGAGGAGCTGGCCCAGCAGGTAGTCAGTTCCATGGCCACCGACTCGCATCATCGGGAAGAGGTCCCGAAGGCGAGTTCGCTCGCCCGCCTCTCCGAGCGCGAGCGCCAGATTGCCTATGCGGTGGCACGCGGACTTAAAAATCGGGACATCGCGGCGCAGCTTACGATCAGCGAGAACACCGTGAAGCGTCACCTGCAGAGCATCTTCGGCAAGACCGGCGCGCGCGACCGGCTTGAACTCGCGGTGCTGGCGCTGAATGAAGTATCTCGCGCCGCGTAAGCGCATCACCTGCTAAATGAATTAGTCGAAGCAAAAATGCCTGAAGGCCAGCTTCGGGGTCCTTATCTTCCCGCGCCGGCGGCAAATTTCTTTACCATCGCCAGCAGCATCTTCCGGTCACTTTCGTTCAGGTTGGTGGAGTAGCGGCGTATCTGCGTCAGGAACCGCACCTCGTCTTCGCTCAATTGCGGAGTGCTCTTGGAAGCCGCCGTGGCCTGTTCCAGGTTGTATTCAGTAAAGAACTGGGCCAGGGGAAGGTTCATCGCTGAAGCGATCTTCGCCAGCGTATCCAGGGATGGGATGGTGTGTCCGTTTTCCACCCGGGATAGATAACACCGTAATAACCCAGTGCGTTTTTCGATATCGCCCTGGGACATATTTCTCTGGATGCGATAGTTGCGGATCGTATCACCGATGTTCATCATGAGTGGCTGCCGGACTCCAGTTTCCATTTTGTAGCTGATGAATAGTAATCAGAGTGCAACCTTTGCGCAAGGACAAATTTTGTCAGTTTGCTATTAGCAAGTATGGTTACTTTCGTGTAAAACCTAAGCAAAACGCGTTAAATTTTCGGATTATCCTGACCAACCGGCGCAATTATTTCTTTAAATTAGCAGCCAAAAAATCCTGGATGCGCTTGCTGGCATCAGCCGCATCGGCGGGCCTGTACCCTGCTTTATTATTCGGGTTCTGGAAGGCGTGGCCGGCGTCCTCATAAATTTTTATCTCAATCTTTTTGCCTGCCTGCTTGAGGGCGGTCTCGAAGTTACGCACATCCGCCACCGGGATCCCCTGGTCCTGGGCGCCAAAGATACCAAGGACCGCGGCATGG
>CAYTQA010000187.1:0-6435 GCA_964439495.1 uncultured Terriglobales bacterium
TGATCTACTTCAATGCGACCGCTGGGACCTGCACTGTAGGCACCGACAGCCCCATTTAGTCCGCAGCTTATAAAGTTGGCGAAGTACCTGGGGGAGGGTACCAGCCAGGAGAGCCGGAGGAAACTCCGGCTCTCTTCTTTTTGAGGAAACTGAATGAGCCAGAGCAAATCTCGGAAAAGAAGTGATGAAACTGCGACAGCTCTCTGGCCGGACCTCGCATGAGCGCCCCGCATTCAAAGCAAATAGTTACTTCCGACATCATCGAACCATGGTTTTTTAAACTGCCATTTCGATATGTGTGCTACTTTTCTGCTAAACGGATTGCGATCTGCGCACGAGCTACTCTTTCTCGACGATGGCAGCAATGATAAAGTACAGCGCTCCTGCGAGGACATATAGGAAATGCCTCCGCATTAAGCCGCTGGCATTCTCTCGCAATTTCGGACGGCTTTTCGATGAATGATATGACGTCGTCTCCGCAATTTCCACAATGGTTCCCGCTGAACCCCGATTCGGGAGTTTATTTCTTGAGAGTCGCGAATGAATAATGCTGAGTACGGCACGATGTTTAAACTCGAAACTTTCTATTGGTGGTTTGTCGCTCGACGCAAGCTCCTGGACGACCTCATCGCCGGACTACGAGTCACGCCAGAGAAGACGACCTTTCTCGATGTAGGCTGCGGAACCGGGCTCAACCTTTCGGTACTTTCCAGATACGGTAAGGTCTTTGGCGCTGACACATCGCCGCAGGCGCTCATCTTTGGCGCGTCGCGGGGTTTCCATAACCTGGTCCTCTCCAACGCTGAGTGCCTCGACTTCGACGATAGTAACTTCGACGTTGTCACGGCCCTTGATGTCCTCGAGCATACCGACAATGATCGTTGCGCGCTCAAGGAGATGTGGCGGGTACTGAAGCCAGGGGGAGCGCTGGTCGTCACCGTGCCAGCTTACGGTTTCCTTTGGACCGAACACGACGAAGCCCTGCACCACAGGCGGCGCTATACCGCGTACGAGCTCCGCAACAAGATGACTAACGTAGGGTTCGAAGTCAGTCGCTGCACCTACTTTATTACCTTGTTCTTCTTTCCGATCTTATTGATGCGGTTGATACAGAGCCTCACAAAGAAATCTGTCGAGGCAAAGACCTCCCATGTGATCTTGCCTGCATGGCTTAACTCGCTTCTCGTTCGGATTTTAGATTTTGAGCGTTTCCTTCTGCGCTGGGTAAACTTGCCTCTAGGAGTGAGCGTCGTCGCTATCGCGCGAAAACCTTACGCTACAGCGGAAACGACAACAGACGACAGAATTCAATTCACCATGGCGGCTGCCGCGAGATAAGCTCAAATAGCGAATTTAGCGTTGGCTTCTTTATTTTCCGTAGAAATTATATTCCAGGCTCGCAGGGTTGGAACCAGCCATGCTAAATCTGTTGAGCGGCCAATATCTCCTGGCCGGCATAAACACATTGTCAATTACGAGCTGATTGCCCGAATCAGCTAAACGCTTCTCCAGCGCACTGCCTTTTCGAACCAGCACATAAAAGCGTTCCCATGGCTCGGACAGAAGCAGATATTCTTCATGGATGGTCCTCGACAGTTCGGGGTGGGGCAAGGTGTGGATGAGTCCTGCGCGGTCCGCGACTATCATGTCAGGCTTTGTGCGCTCAATATCGTTCCTTACTCGGTCCGCCATGGTGTTACCGTAAGGTCCCTCCAACTGGACCATCATAAGGATGCCAGTAGGCGTTGAGCGATGAGCATGAAAATAGAATCCGGGATTGTCGCCGACCTGAAGAAGTACCTCGCGTGGCTGCAATATGCGTTCAATGCGTTCCGATACCTCATAGGTTTGCACAATGAAATCGTAATAGTATTGCTTTGAACTCTGATACGCATTCAACTGGAACTCCGGTATTTCCATAATGACGAGGGAAAACACCACCGTAGCGGCCAGAAGTTTTGGGATTAAATCTTTTGTACTTGAGCTCCATTTGTGCCGCAAACAAACAAATGACATGCCAATCGTCAGAAGCGCGCAGGGGACCCAGATCCGAATGGGATATGCGGGCCAGCGATTCGGAATTATAACGATTGCATTTGGGGCCACGAGATACGAATAGAGAAGCGCAAAGCAAAGGGCCAAAAGCACAATCACAGGCGCAAAAAACTTTGGAACGGCGTTCCCATCCACCTCTCTCCACTTCTGTTGGAGTGAGTCCAGCGATAATCCGGCCGCAATGACCAGAGGCGGAAGCCAGAGCTGGAAATAATGGGCATAGAAGCGCCCTGGAAGCGCTACTTCGATATAGGTGGCGACGCAATACGCTAGCAACATCGCCAGGACGCGACTAAGGCGCAGTCTTGGTCCGAAACCCAATCGCATTATTATCAAAAACAGCAGTGGCACATAGATCAGAAGCCAATCACGGACATAATCGGACACATAGAACTCGGGCGCATGCAGGAGGGACTGCCCCGGAGACGGATTATAAAAATTATTGTAAGTAAAAACGGAATGGTAGAAAGGCCAAAACCGGTGAGTTGCCCAAAAATAACTGCAAACGAAGACCCAAATCGAAATACTTCCGGTGAAGATCCAGAGGACATCTCGCAGAGCTCTCGCCCGCTCTTCACGAGCAACGCAAAGAAAATGCGCACTGCACAATGCTATAGCGGTCATCCCGATAAAGGGCTTATACATCGTGGCCGCAGCAAAAAGTACTCCAGTCAGCAATGCCGATTTAACTGAAAAGGACCGCTTGCCGGCGAGGAAAAAGCTAACCAGCGCAGCCGCAAGAAAAAAATTAATGAATGCCTCGCAATTCGGCTCGTTTAAGTCCAGGCGCAGGCTTAATGTCGCTATTCCCCAAAATGTCGCTGCCCACAAGGCGGGGCCTGTCCTGCCGCAAGCCGTGAAAACCCCCCGGTATAAAACCAACATGGTTGCAATCGCAGTAAGTAGACCGATCCAATAGATTTGCCGTGGGCCATACCCAAAAAATAATTCTGCCAGGGCATAGGTAATATAGGGGGCCGGGGGTTTGTTGTCCCATATCCAGGAATAAAGTTCGTTGCCCTGCAGAAGACTGTGTCCGCTGACCGAAAAGAATGTGACGTCATAGCTGCGAGGCTCATTATAAGTATGCAGCCGCGCAAGACCCATTCCGAGCGCAATCGCGAGAAGCACCACGATTGGAGCATGCTTTTTCATTCCAGTTCCGTCGGACATGAATAGGATTTTTATGAAGGTGGCAAAATGTTAGCAAAGGTCTACATTGCTGGAATCAGTGGCTCTAGCTGGCCTTTGCGTTTTCTTCCCAGAACCGCACCCCACGATTCCCTCGTTGAAGACCCGATACATTTTTAAATATGCTACTCGCATCCGCGGTCCCTTGGAAGGTTGTGTGGACGTCCTGAATAACTTTAGTAATTTTCTTTGGACTTTCATCGCTCGATTCTTGCGTTCTTTGAATTCATAATCTTAAGGTCGAGCGCATCAGGTTTTATAATCACAAAAATTGTGGGTAAACATGTTTGAACAATTCCAGCAATTGTTCTCTCTGCTTCAATACAAGCCGCTGCCGGAAGAGTCCATCTGGCGTATACCCTTTGAGGTAGAACTTTTGTTCTGGCTGGCAGTCCTTATGGGAACATTGATCCTGTTCCTATGGCAGCCGCGCTGGATCGGAGAAATGGAAGAAAGCTTAGCGCGGTTTTCCCGCCGGCGCATCCAATGCGTGGCTCTGGTGGGCCTTTTAGCGCTCGGAATGCGCGCGGCAGCCTTGCCCTGGGTCCCGATTCCCTTACCCACAGTCCATGTCGAACTCAGTTATTTTCTTCAAGCCAAGACCTTCGCCTCCGGCAGATTGACAAATCCCACACACCCTATGTGGGTCCACTTCGAGACGTACCACGTCAATATGCGGCCCACTTATCAATCCATGTACCCTCCCGGGCAGGCGATGTTCATGACGCTGGGAATGAAGCTCTTCGGGCATCCCTGGTTTGGAGTTTGGTTGAGCGTGGGCATGATGTGCGCCGCGGTCTGCTGGATGCTGCAGGGATGGATGCCCCCGCAATGGGCCCTGCTGGGGGGACTATTTTGTGTCTTGCGCTTTAGCCTTTTCGGCCCGTGGATCGATACTTACTACGGTGGAACGGGAGCAGCCCTGGGCGGCGCACTGGTGCTGGGCGCTCTTCCACGGATCCAAAAAGGCAAGGCGCTTGCGTGGAATTCGGTCCTTTTTGCCTTCGGCCTGGTCTTGCTCGCGAATATCCGGATGTATGAAGGGTTGGTCTTCAGCCTGCTTCCGCTCGGATCTCTCTTGCTGTGGTTGTTTCAACGTGGAAAGAGCGACCCGGCGGTGATACGGAAAGTGGCAGCTTGCTTTCTTGCTGTATGCGTGCCTGCCGCCCTGGCCATGTTGTATTACAACTGGCGAGGCACCGGGCATCCATTCGTCATGCCTTACATGCTGAATCAGCAGACGTATCACATCAGCAGGCCCTTTCTATGGCAGACTCGTTACAACTTCCCACATTACAACCATTTCATGATGCGGAAGTTCTACTATTTTCACGAGTTGCCGGATTATTTAGATTCCCGCCATCTGTACGGAATTATTGACATTACGGAAAAAAAATTTTCCACCTATTATGGATTGCTTTTATGGCCGCTGGTGATAGCAGTCATCCCCACCTGCTGGATAGCGCTGAAGAGCCGCCGCCTGCGTTTATTGATTTTGACAGGGCTGGCGCTGCTCGGGGGCCTGCTGCTGGTTATCTGGCCGCCGGAGCGGCAATACCCTTCGCCTGCTCTCTGTGTTGTCGTTGCAATCCTGGTCCTGTGCGTTCGCCTCGCGCGCACCATCAAGCTGGGGAAATTCCATATTGGGCCGGCGCTATCCAGGGCGATGGCGGGCATGGTCCTGGTCCTTATGATGGCCATTGCCTGCTATACCTTTATTAATCCACTGAATCTTGGGAATTTTGAGACCCGGTTTCCATACCAGATTGACAAGGCGCGGATATTCAATGAGCTCTCCGCCATGCCCGGAAAACACCTGGTGATTGTGCATGCGCATCTCGACAGCGCTCCCGGCTATGATTGGGTCTATAACGAACCGGACATCGACCATTCCAAGGTCGTCTGGGCCCGGGACATGGGCACGGCAAAGAATCAGGAATTGGTGGATTACTTCTCCGACCGGCATATATGGTTTGTTGACCAAAATGTAGAGATCCGCCTTTTCCCCTATGATCAGCGCCCCATGGCCCCGATCGAGAACTATGCCGCCATTCCATCCAAAGTAGGCGGTGCGA
Source organism: uncultured Terriglobales bacterium (assembly GCA_964439495.1). Taxonomy (GTDB): domain Bacteria; phylum Acidobacteriota; class Terriglobia; order Terriglobales; family Acidobacteriaceae; genus CAYTQA01. Next base: position 5,322 of record CAYTQA010000187.1, read on the forward strand.
CACAACTGGCGCAGGCACATCAGGAACATCCCGCCAGATAAAAGAGACGGCCTCATCGGAGCCGCTCCAGCACCACTCCTTCGAGAAAGGGACTAAGGAACTTTAGTAATTTTCCCCAGGCTTTTCCATCTCGACTGGATGAGGATTTTTATCGCATACTCATACGCCGGCCTGTATCGGAATTCCTTCACTTCGGATCATCATGTTCGACCAATTCGAGCACTTGTTCTTTTTCTTTCGCGATAAGCCGGTGCCGGACGACTCCCTCTGGATTGTCCCGCTGGTAATGGAATTTCTGTTCTGGTCGGTCGTCCTTCTCTGGACATTGGTCTTTTTAAAGTGGCATCCCCGCTGGATCGAACGGCTGGAAGATGGTCTTGCGCGATTTTCCCAGCAACGCATGAGGTGTGTAGTACTGGTTGGGGTCTTGGCGCTCGGAATGCGCGCGGCATTGCTGCCCTGGATGCCAGCTCCCTTTCCCATCGCGCATGATGAGCACAGCTACGTCTTCCAGGCGCAGACCTTCAACTCTGGACATATCACCAATCCCGCCCACCGTATGTGGATCCATTTTGAGACTTATCACATCAACATGCGGCCGACCTACCAGTCGATGTATCCGCCCGGACAGGGGGCATTTCTGGCCCTGGGACTGCGGCTTACTGGAAATCCATGGATCGGGGTGTGGCTCAGCATGGGGCTGATGTGTTCCGCAATCTGCTGGATGCTTCAGGGCTGGCTCCCTGCCCGATGGGCGTTGCTGGGCAGCCTGTTTTGCGTGCTGCGGTTCAGCATCATTGGAAATTGGATCAACTCTTATTGGGGAGGCGCGGTCGCCGCACTTGGAGGCGCGCTTGTGCTGGGGGCGCTGCCGAGGATTCTGGCGAATAAATCCATCGTGGCCCATTCGCTGCTCTTTGCCGCGGGGCTGGCGGTCCTGGCGAATACGCGTCCCTTTGAAGGTTTTGTATTGAGCATTCTTCCCTGCGCTGTGTTGCTGCTTTGGGCGGTGCGGCAGTATCGCGTGAATCCCGTAGCGCCAAGGAGCGCCCTCGCATGCTTCGCGGGGGTCCTGCTACCGGTGGCGGCAGGGATGTTGTATTACAACTGGCGA
>CAYTQA010000188.1:0-1369 GCA_964439495.1 uncultured Terriglobales bacterium
CTGTGTTAAAAGCCAAGACATGCGCAACTGGATGCGTGAACGCATGAAACGCCGCCCCAAGAAGCAAAGCGACGCGGAGTCCACGGGAAAAGTGGGCCAGGAAATCCCCGCGCGCGGTCCCTCGCAGCCCGCCCCAATTCAGCCGGCTTACTATGCACCCGATCTTCCGGAAGCCGAGCAGCCGAAACGCCGCCGCAATGAGCCTGCCCGGCCAGCGGCGGAGCCACAGCAGCAGGGAAGAATGGAAGAGGAGACCCAGCCGGACCAGCCCAGCACGCCGCCCGCGCCGCCGGAAGCGGCCATGTCCGCCTCGCCCGCCGAGCCCAACGCTCCCAAGCAGCGCGCCCCGAAAGGGGTGGTAGTGCTGGCCATCGGCCTGCCCGGTTCCGGCAAAACCACATGGTTCAAGCGCCGCGGCGTGACCCCGCTTTCCAGCGACCTGCTGCGCACCATCCTGTTTGACGATATTACCGAGCAGCGCTATCAGGGCCTGGTCTTCTCCACGCTGCGCTCTCTGCTGCGCGCCCGCCTCATCGCCAGAATGCCCTGGAATTATGTGGACGCCACCAATCTCTCTCCGCATGAGCGGCGGCAATGGATCAAGATGTCGCGCGGCTTCGGATATGAGGTGCATGCCGTATTCTTCGATGTCCCGCTCGAGGTCTGCATGGAGCGAAACCAGAAGCGGGAGCGGGTGGTCCAGGAAGAGGTGATCCGCCGCATGGCCGAAAAGCTGCGTCCACCTTCTTTTAAGGAAGGTTTCTCCAAGATCGTGGTAGTGCGGGTAAAGAAGCAGGATGAAGCGTAGAGCCTGGGTTTAGTTTTTTTGGCAGTTAAAATGTTGGGGGATCGCCGTGAGGCCGGACGAGCCGAAGTAGATCTTCGCTTCGCGCCCAAGCCGCATCATTTCAGGGCATGGTTCGCCATCATGCCTGGTCCATGCTGACGTACTTCAGGCGTGCGCTGTGGTGTGCTGTTCTTTTTTCTTCTGCATGGATTCATAAGCCTCGCGAAGGCTCTGGGACTTGGCGAATAGCTCCTGGGCCTTGCGCCTGATTTCTTCGATGGACCGCTGATGGGTCTTCATGACGAACTCCTTAGCGTCGAGAGAGGTTGATTTGCTGGAAGCTGAGAGGCCGATTCTACTCTGAATCGTGTCTCTGACAAGCGATTTATTTTCCCGGATGCTATTCCGAATAGAAATTAATTTTCCCAGCTGGCCGGTTCATTGGAATGGCAAGCCGGGGCTCGCAATTCGGTCCGCGGGGTTGGGGTCGGTATAGGTTTAGGCACTACTCAGGTTTGACCAATCAGGGAGGGCAGCTTAAAATCGAAGAGGCTGCCATCTTCAGCAGCCGCGCCAACCTTA
>CAYTQA010000188.1:1379-6425 GCA_964439495.1 uncultured Terriglobales bacterium
CAGCTGACTCTGGATCAGCATATCGGGGTTCGAATCCCTGGGGGGCAGCCAAATTAGAATCAACGACTTACGATCCGCGAATTCCTCCAAAACAGCCGACCGCTAACAAAAATCGGCAACATTTGCTTTTGAGAATGCCGCGGAACATAGCTGACAGTCAGTGACATTCCCGGATGTTTCAACTCCGCACGCGCAACAACCGATGCAAACCGCAAGCCAGCTTAGTATGGAAGAATTGCGGCCACTGATGCAGCTACAGCGCGAATTTAATCAGGCGGCAACTTGCCAAGCCGGAATAACATCTCTTCATGACCGCCAAGCAGGGGCGGGTTCCCGTCGAACTGGATAGACCACGCTTTGTTTTTGCAACTTTTCAATGATTCGCGGGCCGTGTTCTTGTTGGTTAGCCGTGTGAGTCACTGGATAAAAATCCAAACATTGTGCCGCTGACGCATTGTTCCTTTCCAGGAAAGTTCGCCCGGGCGGCGATTCGTCCTTACATTGACATCCTCAGGTGATGCTTCAGCGTCACTGGATAAACCTTTTTTCGTTTTGCTGCTCGGGTTGAGAAGCCGGGGTAGTAATTGTTTATCATATAAGGTCGGACAGGCTCCCGGGCGATTTTCCGGCGTCGATGCGGCGCTGCGCGTCGAATACCTGGACCGGCCTGGCAGAATGTCCGCAAGAACGAGGTTGCGATGAAGCAGGTCCCCGGAACTGTGAAGTTGCTTGTTTGCAGCGTGGTGGCCTTGCGTTGAAGATCGTGGCTATTGGTATCTTTGTTTCCACGGGCCTCAATGTGAAGGCGACCCTGGTCATGATCATGGTCGGCTTAACCATACTGATTTATGCAGTGATGGGCGGCTTGTGGGCCGTCGTGATCACAGATTTTGTCCAGTTTATTCTCGTTACGGGCACTGTTCTTCTACTCTTTCCTTTGGCGTGGCGCGCCTCCGGGGGGTGGCACCGAATTTCCGAGATGGTTCCGGCCAGCTTTTTTCACATAGTCCGGGCCCCCTATGGATCGGGCTATATTGCATCCTTTGGCGTTTTGAGTTTACTGTCGCTCTCCGGGAACTGGTCTTTGATTCAGAAGTTTTATTCCTGCCGGAGTGACAAAGAAGCGAGGAGCGTTGGCTGGCTGGCAACGGTTTTGTTCTTATTGCTCCCGCCCCTATGAATATGTACCGGTATGCTGGCACGCGGCTTCATTTCGCATGTGGGATTAGACCCCGAGACAATTTATGCGAAGATCAGCCTGAGGTTGCTTCCCGAGGGCATGATGGGCCTGATGGTCGCAGCGCTTTTTGCTGCGACCATGTCCGTAATTGCCTCCGGATACAATGTAGTTGCAGCTGTCCTCACGCTCGATGTGTACCAAAGGCTGATACGGCGCGAAGCAAAACAGCGGGAATTGGTGCTCGTTGGTCGTGTACTTTCAGCGACAGTAGGTTTGATTGTGCTTGGAATTGCGCTCACAGTCACGCGCTCGCATTGGACTATCTTCGATACTATGGTTGCGGTATTTGGGTTTCTGCTTCCGCCCACTGTCCTGCCGATGCTTGCTGGCTTGCTCAGCCGACGGTTGACCGCTGCCGGAGCCTTGCTTGGTTTTGTGGCAGGAGCTGGTACCGGAACTGCTTTTGCCGTTTATCGTTCCATCGGCAAACCGGCAATGGGCGGCAGCTTTCAAGCGATGAGCATTATTGTTCCGGCCGTGTTTACCGGTCTCGTTCTCTATGCCTCCGCGCGCTTCATGCCTAATCAGGGCGAAGCCCATGATCGCGCTCAGGCTTTCTTTACAATGTTGGAGCAACCAACAATGACGAGTGAATCATCCGTTACCAGTCCCGCACCGATCGTAGGTGTCGTGATTGGAATAATGGGAGCTTTTCTCTTACTGATTCCTCTGCACGCAATCCTTACCCATGGAGAGGCAAATAGGCTCACCGTAGGCATGGGTTCGATCTTTACAATTACCGGCATGTTACTGATATTTTATAAAAGGCTTACCCAAGGTCCTTCTCCCGGCAATAAACAGTGCTGAAAGGGAGAAGAACGAGAATGCAACTTTTCCCTTGGCACCTGCGTGCTTTCAGAGTTATGTAATGTCAAGGGAGACGCTGCAACGCTCGCACCAGGCCGGACTCAGCTTCGAGCTTCTCCAGACCTGCACTAACGCAGCGGCCTCCTTCTCGCCTGGTTCGCATATTTTTTCGTGGCATCCGCCAGGCCTTCTGGTCTCGATACGGAGAATCCTTGTTGAATTGCGAGGGCTCTGACCAGCTGTTCTAGGTTCAGCTTTTTTGGAGTCGGCAGGATTTTTCGGTGATTTGTTGCTGCAAAGGTGCGCAAAGCGAACGCCCACAATATATATTTTAAAAAGTCTTTTGATATGCTATATCATATCAAAAATGGATAAAGATACACAGAAACGTATCAAAGCCTTAAGGCTAAAAGGCCTTCCAGCCGATCTTCGTGCCCTAATAAAGGAGGCGAGAATGAAGCGTGGTTGGGGTCAGCGAGAACTTGGATCCTCAGTAGGTTTGCCACAGCCGCACATCTCTGCAATCGAGTCGGGGGAAATCGTGCCCCGGTTTAACACGCTGCTCGACATCGTGCGCGTTCTCGATCTCGACCTTCTGGTAGTGCCGCGCTCACTAATACCTGCCGTACAGTCCCTTATCCGCGCTCAGAAAGAGCCCGAATCGGCCGAAAAGCCCCTCTATGCAACTGACCAGCAGGAAGAGTCCGCAACGGCAAAAGACCGCGATGAATTTTGATCCCACAACTCTGAACGCGCTCGCGGTTTGGCCGATCGTAATGGACGTCACCGAGCGCACTGCTGCCGCGTGGGAAAAGCTTGCCGAAAAAGACCTGCTTCCCGAAGCCATGCGCAAGGCCATCGGCGATCACATCATGACAGTCGCCGGAAGCGTAGCGCAGGCCTCAACCAAATAGCTAGAAATCGATTATCCAAATAGGAAAACATTTGGGGAAGCCTTCCGGCGGAGCTTCTGAAAAAAATCAACTCAGACGATTCACATAAACGGTGATCGGCCTGGAAGACGACAGTATGGGTGAGATTATCTTGCCGGGATCTCTTGTTGAGGTAGATAGAGGCAAAATACCGTTCGAATGTTCATGTGGCACCCTCGGAGAGCGCCCCATTTATTTAGTGGGGCGCGGCATTGGCTTGTAAGCTCTTGTCGATCTGCGAACAATCGGGTACCGATGGTAAACAGGACAGGTATGAATGCTCTCGATGATGTCGAGAATCCAGGCAGAGGGACTGGCAGCGATTAGCATTCCGCAGTGGACGCAATAGGACTCAACCAGTCTTGGATTATTCGGGTGAGCTTTGCGCACACAGCGGTCTTCATATTGAGAACGCAGCGGCACATTAGCCTTTGATGCTGGATTGATCTGTTCGGGATGGGAGGGCGCGAATATCGTCGGAAATCCGCAACTGTTCGCGCATTTTTTCTTCGATAAATTCCTTCGCTGCTTGCTTGGCCAGATCGAAGGTGGGCTCCTGTCCCAAATGGAGGACCTTTGCTGAACCCAGTTTCTGAACGATCCAATGGCCGACGGTTGCGTTCGAACTGTACAGTACATCCATGAAATACTCCCGAATCGCAAAACGAGCATTGCGCTTGGTCGACTGCCCCCATCCGCAATGATATGAAGATCGTTCTCGGAATCAAGGTTTTTCATCTCTAAGAACTTCTGATCTGGATTCAGCAGTTTTAGGTGTATCTCTGTGATAAAGAAGCAACTTAGACTCTGAAGTTGTAGCTTGAGAGTGGGATCTGCCGCTCAAGGTACCCCGGCGGCCCCGTGGAATGTCATTGCCATGTGCTTGCGAGAGCCTGCAATCTTCCTTCTCAAGCTGATTCAAGGTTTGCACCAGCAACATCGGAGACCCATTTCATAAGCAACTCCGAGAAGAGCTGCTGGAAAGCGCCGAACTGGGATGGTTTCTGATAATAGCCTTGAATATTCCAACCCCTGCCCAGCTCTTTGGAGTGCTCAACCGGATGGTCGGAAAAAATAATAATCGGGAGTTTTTTGCAGCGCTCTCTGCCTCGAATTTCTTTAATGAGCGCATCGCCCGGAATATCAGGAAGCCCAATATCGAGAAACACGGCGATTGGGACGGGGTTCTTGCCATTCTCAATGCCTAAGAGAAACTCCAGGAGCTGCGCCCCATTATGGACGGCAAAGGCTCGTCCCCGCATCTTCAATTCATCAAGAACGTGAGTCATCAGGACAAGATCGTTCCAATTGTCCTCAACAATAAGAAAGGAGCGGATGTGGGTTTCGGACAAGGCGTTTCCTCATGGCCAGAGAGGAGTCAGCTGTTGCGGAATTATAAACGATTTGTCATAAATGTGACATGATCAATCGCGAATCGGAATCAACGGGATCGAAATGGGAATACAAGCAGCGGAAGTGCGGCATTGCAGCAGGCTCAGAGTAAAAAGATGTCTACCATCTTCTTCTTCGTTGCATCAGACATTGCTCTCCGATGCCGGGCGCCAGTTGTGCGAGAGGTTAGCTGCGTGCCGCCAATGAGATTTCTGGCTTCGGTCAGCCGGGCGATCTCCAAATTCAGGGCTTCGATTATCCGTTCATTCATAGCCCCTAACATAGTAAATCCTGGTTCTCAAATCTTGCCACACCCGGCGGCAGTTCAGTCCGGCAAGCGGAGCCGATTGATATAGATCTTGTTCGAGATGTGCTCCACTAGCCCGCGAGCTTCGCGTCTGCGTAAGACGCGGGGCGCCGTTTTGGACATTGTAGCGACGGGCCAGATCGTGCAGTCGGAAATTGTGTTCTTGCGCGATCCATCCGCCAAGGCCCCACCAGCTTCCACTGCTCCTTGTCAACGAGTTCTGTCGGTCTTCATGACAGAAGTTCACCACTCAGCCTGGCGCACACGTAAGTATCCGACTTGAGGCCGAACCTATTTATGAAGCACACTCTAGTATTCTAAGGCAAAATCTTTTCAGCTCATGCTATAAATCGCTCACAATCCTCCAG
>CAYTQA010000189.1:0-6390 GCA_964439495.1 uncultured Terriglobales bacterium
ATCAACAAGACCAACGAGCTTGACGATATTACCGCCAAGAACTCGCGGGACATCCGGGATGTGGATGCCCGCGCCCAGCAGGGAATCCAGGGCGTGAACCAGCAGGCCGCGGCAGCGGACCAGAAGGCGATCGCCGCCGGACAGAATGCCGATCAGGCGCAGCAGCTCGCCAGCCAGGCTTCGACCCGCGTGGACTCTCTGACCAATCAGGTCGCGAACCTGGATAACTATCGCCCAGTGACTGAAACCTCGGTGCATTTCGGCTTCGACAAAGCCGAATTGACCTCCAAGGCCAAGCATGCGCTGGACGCCCTGGGGACCGATATCCCGAACACCAAGGGATACGTGGTTGAAATCCTGGGCAGCACCGATTCCGTGGGCAATCCTCAATATAACTACAAATTGAGCGAACGCCGCGCCTCTGCTGTGATCCAGTATCTCGCGCAGAAATACAATGTTCCAGCGCACAAGATTTATGTGATCGGGCTTGGAAAAGACAAGGCAGTGGCTTCCAACAGCTCGGCTTCCGGCCGCGCGCGCAACCGCCGGGTTGACGTTCTGCTGCTGACCAACGTGCAGGGCGAGACTCAAACCTCCGCCCAGAACACGGACCGTCAGGCGGTTCCTCAGCCGCGTTAAAAAATCCCTCCCCATAGGGAACTGCTGGGCCGTCTCGTCAGGATGAGAGACGGCCCATATATTTTGTCCAGGACTCTACCGCGGCGGTCTTCGTGAACTTTGCCTCGCCCCCGTTCGTCTAAAATAACTGTATGGATTCCTCGCTGCGCAAATTGGCCCTTGCCTGTGCCTTGTTGGGGTTGTGCGCCCCACTGGTGCTGGGGCAGAGCGATTCAGCTTCACAATCGAACCAGTCAAGTTCCAAACCACTCCCATCGGACCCTCTGCCGCATACCCAGAGTGACGGAGCGCAACCGGAGCCGGAGCAAACCGAAACCAAGGCGCCTCCAGTCGGTCCCGGAGACAGCTCCAGCCGCCAGCAGATCATTGACATCTCTCCGCCCGAAAACGATGACCGGGAGCATCCCGACAGCGAGCTTCCGGACAACGTGCAGGAGTTCCATGCCTACGATCCGCACAAGGCGGCGAAGTCGCTTGAGATCGGCGATTTCTACTTCAAGCGGAAGAACTACAAGGCCGCGATCGAGCGCTATCGCGAGGCCGTGGGCTACAAGCCCGACGATGCCCTCTCTACATTCCATCTGGCGCGCGCGCTTGAGGAAAGCGGGAATTATGAGGAAGCAAGGAAAGAGTATCAGGCCTATCTGAAGATACTGCCGCACGGCCCCAGCGCGGGCGATGCCCATCGTGCCCTGGAGAAATTGCAGCAAAAGATAAAGGCCTCCGGGACCGAAGCTGTATCGGCCACGCGGAAGCCCTGATCGTGAATTTGGTTAAGTTTCCTTGCGAAGATAGACCCCGGTGCTGGCGTCTACCGCAATCTGCAGGTCCGGATCGTGCGGGTTCTCGCCATAGATCACATGCCAGATAAGCTGGCTCTTGCGCGGGTCCCAATCCAGCACATAGTTCACCGGAATGGTGGGAGATTTCTTGAGCAGGGCGCTTCCCCCATGTTTCTGGGCCACCTGAAATGCGTCCTCCGAATCCGTTTTCAAGTAGTTGAGATCGAAGGGACGGGTGGAGATGTTGCCGGGACTGAATGAATCCTCCGAGCCGGGAGTTACCCCGCGCTCCGGCGCGTCCGGTCCGGTCAGACCGGACCACATGAAAGGTCTTTGCAACCCGCGGGCAGGGGAGGCGAAGCTGGCCCGCCACAGCGGGGCCTTGCCGATGGATTCCTGGGCCTCCGCGCCCTTTGCCGTGTTGCGCTGTGCCTGCGATTCCAGGCGAATGGGTTGTGCGTCCCCCGCCCATCCACGGGCGGTAGTGAAGAGCTTTTGCAGGGCGACTCTGCCCGTGAGGAACTCGTTCTTCTGTGGGGTCGGCTGCGCCTGCTCGGGTTTTGCGGCGCCCTGGTTCGGCGCGGAATTGCAGCCGGTGGTTACAATCAGCAATGAGACAACAAAAATCAGCTTACGCATTTTTGGCGTCCGTTCCAGTGATTTGAAATTTTAGATGCTGTTCAGCGAATGGTAAATGGTAAAAAGAGAAGGCGTAAACAGTACAAAAGGGTAACGTCCAATGAATACCTATTTGCAGAAGATCCACGATGCCATTACCGAAGCCATCCAGGGGTTAAATGACGAGCAGATGCGCCGGCATCCGGAAGGGAAGTGGTGTACGGCGGAGATTCTGGAACACCTTGCCCTGACCTATGGGACCACGGAAAGGGTCCTGCGAAAATGCCTGGATGCGGGCAAACCTCTTGCCCGCAAGCCTTCCTGGCGAGACCGTTTCATTACCGTCCTGGTTACGAAACTCGGCTATATCCCCTTCGGACGCAAATCGCCCAGCCATGCCCTTCCCTCCGGCATGGGCCCCTCCGACGCGCGCAGTCTGTGTTTCACCAATTTGTCCAAGCTGGACGAAACCATGCAAAGCTGCGAACAACGCTATGGCAGGATCAACAGGATCACCGATCATCCGGTGCTTGGCCCTTTGACCCTCGACGAATGGCGCAAATTTCACCTGCTCCATGCGCTCCACCACATGAAACAAATCGAGAAGCTGCGCCCGTAGCTCATAGGGTTTGTCATCCCGAAACGCGGCGAGGGACCCTATTGCGAATGGAATGCTCGCTGCGCTCTCATCGTTGAAAAACCTGTAGCTGCATCTATGCCGTGTGCTCTCTCGGGGTCTTTCGCTCGCACTGCGTGCTCGCTCTGGATGACAAGGGAGGGAGGGTTTTTAGACATTAAATTAAATCATTCTTCAGTCATCTCTTAAATCTTATCGTCCAGCTCCGCATTTCTTTTTATTCACTTCTCTCTTAATAGTTTTGTCATCCAGAGCTAATAGTTTTGTCATCCAGAGCGCCGCGCGAGGCGAGCTTGCGAGCGGAGCGCAAGCGAAGGACCCCGGGAATGCCTCGTCCATCATTGCAGCTTCAGGTTTTTCGACCTGGGAAGTGTCTCGTCGTTATAGGGATTCCTCGTCACTCCGCTCCTCGGAATGACAATCGCGCCTCGTCCGCTTGTGCGGGCCTCGCTCAAGATGAAAACCAACACGACAGAGCCGGTGGATTACAATAAAAATCTATGGTGCAATCGTCCCGATACACGGAAAGCCATGCGAAGTCCGGCCTGGATTTCAAGTTTCCCGAGATTGAAACTTGGCCGAACCAGTTTCCCGCCTACGAGATCCTGGTGGACGTCCCTGAATTTACCTCGGTCTGCCCTAAGACGGGGCTGCCCGATTTTGGCGTGATCACCATTCGCTACATGCCCAAAAAGCATTGCCTGGAGTTGAAGTCGCTCAAGGAATATCTGACCTGCTATCGCAATCTGGGGATCTTTCAGGAGAACATCGTGAACCAGGTGTTGCAGGACATCGTGAAGGCCGCCGATCCCGAGTGGGCGGTGGTGAAGGGCGAGTTTCGTCCCCGCGGCGGCATTGGCACCACGGTGGAGGCGCGCTGGCCGCGTCCGCAGCTCAACAGTGCAGTCAACGGGAAGCGCTGAAGCGCCCATGAGCCAGGGCAATGTGCGTCCATACACGATTCTGGCGCTGCTCACCCTGCTCAATTTTCTCAACTATATTGATCGCAACATCCTGTTTGGCGTCCAACCGCTCATTAAAGAGGAGTTTCATGTCTCCGACGCCTCCATTGGGCTTCTGACCTCCAGCTTCTTTGTTTGCTACGTAATCGTCTCGCCCTTCGTGGGATATCTGGCCGACCGCCGGTCACGCCGCAACATCATCGCCCTGGGCGCCATTCTCTGGAGCGCAGCCACGCTGCTGACCGCCATCACCCACAGCTTCACCAGCCTGCTTGTGCGGCATACGGTAGTGGGGATTGGGGAGGCGACATTCGTGGTGATCGCGCCCGCTTACATCGCCGATCTCTTTCCGATCCAGCGGCGTGGGGGCATGCTTGCGATTTTTTATCTCGCCATCCCCATGGGCTCGGCATTGGGCTACATTCTGGGCGGATATCTGGGAACGCATTACGGATGGCGCAGCCCCTTTTATGTTGGAGCGGCCCCGGGAGTGCTGGTCGCGATTGCCTTCCTGTTTACGCGGGAGCCGGTGCGCGGCAGCACGGAAGTCCGCTCCAGTGCGGCGAATGCGGGGATAGTCAGAGGATTGCTCTATAACCCGGCGTTCTGGACGGCCACGCTGGGCATGGCGATGTTTACCTTTGTGGCGGGCGGGATCCAGGTGTGGATGCCATCGTTCCTAATGCGCGAGCGCTCCCTGCCGCTGGAGCGGGCGAACTTCGATTTAGGGGCCATCACCGTAATCGATGGTTTTCTGGCGACGATGATCGGCGGCTGGCTGGGCGATTGGTATATCCGGCGGCGCGCCTCCGGGTATTACATGGTCTCGGCGGTGGGCATGGCGCTGGCCTTGCCGGCGGCGCTGCTTACCATCTATGGCCCCAGAACGTGGATGTTCCCGTCATTGCTGGTTGCGGAATTCTTTCTTTTTCTCAATACCGGACCGTTGAATGCAGCAATTGTGAATTCAGTTTCGCCGGCGATACGCGCCACCGCCGTGGGAATGAACCTCATCATCATCCATATTCTGGGGGACGTCCCTTCTCCATGGCTGATCGGCTTTATCTCCGACCGCGCCCACCATTCCCTGGAAAAAGGGTTTTCCGTGGCCATGGTTGCGATCGTCCTCTCGGCGGCGGTGCTCTTTTATGGGGCGCGCTTTGCTCCACGCTTTCCCGGCAGGGAAGAGGCCCGCATGTCATCCGGGAGCTCCGCATCATGAAGCTCTTCTGGTGGATCTACGACGGCGTACTGGCCTCGGCATGGCTGTGGCGGGGCGTGGAAGCGGCCATCGGGTCGCGGCTGGTGGCGGAAATCTCAACTCCACAATGGGACCGGCATCCGGCCCCGGAGACGCGCGTCTCGGTGATAGTGCCGGCGAAAGAGGAGGCAGAGAGCATTGAGCGCTGCCTGCGGTCCCTGCTGGCGCTGGATTATGACGACTACGAGATCATCGCGGTGGACGACCGTTCGCAGGATGAAACCGGAGCGATCATGGACCGCCTCGCGGCGCAATTTCCGGAGAAGCTTCGGGTGATTCACATTACCGAGCTGCCCGCGCGCTGGCTGGGCAAGACCCACGCCATGTGGCGGGCGGCGGAGAGCGCCCAGGGCGAGTGGCTGCTGTTTACCGATGGCGACGTCTTCTTTCGCCAGGATGCGCTGCGCCGGGCCGTCGCTTATGCCCAGGATGCGGCGGCGGACCATCTGGTGCTCTTCCCATCGCTCATCATAAAAGGCCTGGGGGAGCAGATGATGCTGGGGTTCTTTCAGTCCATGTTTGCGCTGGCGCATCGTCCCTGGAAGGTGGCCGATCCAAGCGCCCGGGACTATCTGGGGGTGGGCGCATTCAACCTCATCCGTCGCGACGCCTACCGCCAGGTCGGGACTTATAAAGCCCTGCGCATGGAGGTGCTCGATGACATGAAGCTGGGCAAGGCAGTCAAAGAGCATGACCTCAAACAGCGCAGCGTCTTCGGCCCGGACCTTATCCGGATCCGCTGGGCCAAGGGCGCAATGGGCGTGGTGAATAACCTGACCAAGAACCTGTTCTCGCTCATGGAATTTCGCTGGGAACGCGGGTTGGCGGCGGCGCTGGCGCTCGCGATTTTTAATCTGGGGATTCCCGTGGGAGTACTCCTGGCGCCGGGAGCGGCCAAAATTCCCTTTGCGGTCGCTTATGCGGTGCTCGCAGGCCTGTATGCCGGGATGTCGCGCAAGTCGGAGGTCGCATGGGGGTGCTTCGTCTTGCATCCGGTGGCGGCGGCCTTATTCATCTTCGCCATCCTGCGCTCCATCACGGTGACGCATTATCAGGGAGGCGTGGTCTGGCGCGGCACCCGCTATCCTCTTGAGCAATTGCGGGCGATCTACGGGGAGGATAAAAGTTCTTAGCTCGGGGTTGGGGACATTAAGGCGCGGCGATGAAAGCCGCGCATTATTTGGTCGGCTCCATCCGCAGGACGTCATTAAAGCGATTGAAATAATTGAAGAGGCCGATGGCCGATAGCAGCTCGATGATCTCGCCTTCATCGAAATGCCGGCGAAGCTCGGACCATTGCGCTTCGTCCACGCCATGCGGATCGAGGGTCATCTTTTCCGCCAGTCGCAGCGCCGCCTTTTCGCGCTCGGTGAAATCGGAGCGGCGCTCGAAGTTGGCGAGATCGTGGATCTGATCGTCCGTCCATCCCAGCCGTCTTGCCAAGACGGTATGAGAGGCCAGTCAATATTCGCAGCGGTTGATCTGCGAGGT
>CAYTQA010000190.1:0-6387 GCA_964439495.1 uncultured Terriglobales bacterium
GCAACTGGATGCTCCAGCTCGCCTATGTGGGATCGCAATCCCGCCATCAGAAGGAGACGATCGAACTCGATCCCGCAACCTATATTCCCGGCAGCAAATTGAGCACCGACCAACGAAGACTCTTTGCGCCGTACTATGGCTCGATTTCCATGGACGGGCAGGACATAAACACCAACTTTAATGCCTTCGAGGCGACACTGAAAAAGAGGCTTGTAAAACATCTGAGCCTTACCGCCGCTTACACCTTTTCCAAGGCCCTCGACGATGCCCCCCAGGGCGGTGGCAACAACGACATTGGCGCGGACGCCTCCTCCACTTTGCCCTGGAACAATCCCAATCGGCATGCATTCGATTACGGCCTATCGGGCTTCGACCACACCCATCGCCTGGTGGTTTCCTACCTGTGGACCCTGCCTTCACTTTCAAATTTCAACGGCCTCACGCGTGGCGTGCTGGGGAATTGGGAACTCACCGGCATCATGACCGCGATGAGTGGAGGGCCCTTCACAGTCACCGCCGGAAAGGACCAGTCGCAGACGGGATTGAATCATGACCGCGGGGTCCAGGTTGCGGGCATCTCTCCCTTTGCCTCTGGACCGTGCGGCAAAGGAGTGCCATGCGTGCAGTATCTGAACCCGGCGGCATTTGCGGAGCCGGCCACGGGGACCTTTGGGACCCTGGGCAAGGACAGCTTCCGCGGCCCAGGCTTCTTTACGTGGGACATGGGTCTATTCAAAAATATCCCGGTCCATGAGCGGCTCCGGTTTCAATTCCGGGCGGAATTCTTCAATGTCTTTAACCGAGTGAATTTCAACAATCCAACTTCCAATATAAACAGCTCTGGATTTGGAACGATCAATGGCGCCTCTGCTCCCAGGATCGGACAATTGGCCCTGAAGCTCAAATTCTAGGCCTGGCGCAGCTGAAAGCTTCGAGGGCGCTGTAAGCGCAACTGCATGGAGAGGATGCGATGAAAACCAAACTGCATATTCTGTTGTTTCTGCTTCCGGTGGCGGTGGCAGGGTTTGCCCAGAAACCTGAATTGGCGCGAACGCCGCCGATGGGCTGGAACAGCTGGAACCACTTCCGCATCAACATCGACGATGCCACGGTCCGTGCGCAGGCAGCCGCGCTGGTCAAGAGCGGCATGAAGGACTTGGGGTACCAATACGTGGTGATTGATGGCGGGTGGGAGGGTTTTCACGATCAGCAAGGCGCTTTTCATCCCGACTCGCAAAAATTTCCCGATATGAAGGGCCTGGTCGATTACATCCACGGCCTCGGCTTGAAAGTAGGCATCCATACCACTCCCGGCCCAAAGACCTGTGCGGGGCGGGAAGGGAGTTACGGCCACGAAATACAGGATGCCGAAACATTCGCGCATTGGGGAATTGATTTCGTCAAATACGACTGGTGCAGCGGCTTCGAGGTTTACAAGCCCGAAGAAATGCAGTCGGCTTATAAAAAGATGTCCGACGCGCTGGCAGCCACCGGCCGTCCGATCCTGCTCAGTCTTTGCCAGTACGGAATGCAGGATGTCTGGAAATGGGGCACGTCCGTCGGCGCGCAGATGTGGCGCACCACCAACGACATTCAGGACAATTACTACCAGATGATGTTCATCGGCTTTGGACAGAACGGCCTTGAAAAATATGCGGGCCCCGGGCATTGGAATGATCCCGACATGCTGGAAATCGGCAACGGTCGAATGAAAGATGAGGAGTACCGCACGCAAATGACATTATGGTGCATCCTCGCGGCGCCACTTTTTGCCGGCAATGATTTGACTGCGATGGGCCCGGCGACCCTTGAGATCCTCACGAACCCGGAGGTGATCGCCATAGACCAGGACGCAGCCGGCGTGCAGGGACATCGTGTGTGGCAGGAAGGACCGACTGAAATCTGGATCAAGCCGCTGGCCGATGGAAGCAAGGCGGTCGCCGTATTCAATCGCGAAACGCGCCCCATGCCGGTCACGCTGAATTTCAAGGAACTCGCCCTGCCGGAAGGCGCTCAGGTCCGCGATCTATGGCTGCGCAAGGAAATGGGCACGTTCAATCAAAATCCGGCGGTCATCGTGCCGGGACATGGATCGGTCCTGCTGAAGGTCAAAGCAGCCACGGGCCGGCCCATTGGCGGCTGAAACACGCGAACCCCGGAAGAAAACGTGGCGGCCAGGGAATACGCAACATCGTTTCGCGGCCATCTCGTGCCGCAGCGCTTATGCCTCCGCGGCACGATCTTCGCTAATCACGGTCGTGGCCCTTGCACCTCCAAATCGAAAGCCCCACATGCCGTTTTCACGCAAACCATCTCTTCCGACCTGTTTTCCTTTCCTCCATCAAAATGGAGATGGCCATTTCGGCCCACGCGAAGCAACCCCCGGTTCGGTGCCCCCTAGAAATAAAACTTCAGGGCCAGTTGGCCGATTCTAGGACTGTTTCGCAACGAAGTTATTTTGCTGAAACCTGTGGGATTATTGAAATTCAGGTTTCCGGGGTTTCCGAAATTCGCCTTGTTGAAGGTATTGAAAACCTCCAGGCGAAATTCAAGTTGCGTGTGTTCCGATGTTGAAAATTGTTTGAACAGAGACGAATCGAGATTGCTGAAGGAAGGTCCGCGCACCTGTTGCGGCTTTCCTCCGAGCACCGAATAGTCCGTCTGCCCGATCTGGGTCGCGGCTGACGGTTCTGCAAACGCATTCGGGTTCAGCCACTGTGTCTGGTTATGCGGCCCGGCATAGGGATTCTGCCCCGGGACGAGAATTGCGTTACAACCAAAGTCCGAGGTGGTCGCAATGGGGCATCCCACGGTGAAGGGCTGCCCACTCTGGTAGGTATAGATGTAGTTGAACTGCCATCCCCCGATTACCGCATTCACGAACCGATTGGCGCTGGCCAGAAGCGCTTTTCCCTTTCCGAATGGCAAATCATATTCTCCTGAAACGTGGACCACATGAGCTGCATCGGCAGAGCACAGTGCATAGTCTTGCGAGATGCCAAACCCCGGCAGCCATTCCGCTCTATATCCCGAGGAAAATCCTGATTTGCCTGCGTCGTTGGACATGCACTTGGCAAATGTGTAGTTCGCCATCAGGCCAAGACCAGTGGCGAAACGATGCTCATAGGTCGTCTGCAGTGAGTGGTAGTTGCTCTTGGCGTTTGTCGTCAAATACTCCGAATTCGCGGCGAGATTAGGAAATGGACGATAGTTGGTTGGGTTTACACCTGGAGGCAGAATTTCAGTGAGAGAATTGTGGGCGCCAAGGGCATCCAGATGTCTGCCCAGCGATCCCACATAGCCGACCTGAAACGAATCCCGGCTGGTGAACTGATACTGCGTCGTGAGATTGATGCTCTCGACATAAGGCGTCTGGTAGTGATACTGCTTGCCGCTGAGGCTCAGATTCTGGCCGTTGACCTGGTTAGGGTCCTGAAGGTTGATGGTGCCAAATGTATTCTCGATGCTGGCGGTCTGGCCGGTCGAGAGCGTGATGGGGACGAGCGACGTAGTGTTGGGGGAGCTAATCTGATACTGGAACGGATAATTCGTACCCAGGGTCCCACCATATCCCACCGAGTCAAAAGCACCGTAGGAGATGCCATAGCCGCCACGCACGACGAATGTGGAGAAAAGGCGATACGCGAAGCCCACGCGGGGAGCGAAGTTGGTTTTTTGCGCCGCGCCTACCTGAAGACCGGACAGGCAATCCACCTGGATGTTATCGGCTGCCAGCACTGCATTGAAGCCGGCGGAGCGCGGCACGTTGCAGCCGGCCTTGGGCATATAGTAAGTGCCTGACGCCCCATTTCCGTCCGTCATGATCAGGTTGGCCTGATCGCCCTTGGTTTCGCCAAAGGGGCTGAAATAGTCCCACCGCAGGCCCAGCTTGAATGTCAAATCCGGCGTAACTTTCCAGCTGTCTTGCGCATATGCGCCGATGTAATTGGAGAAATAGTTGGTGCCGGCAAAGTTTGAGCCGTTGTAGCCGCTGGGACCTCCAAGATTGTTATAGGTCGTAATACCCGGATATCCGCTGACGCTGGATGCGGTGGGCAGCAGCAGGAAATCGGCGATGCCCGTTAAATTGTTGTTCTGGTTCGGAATGTTCGAGTATTGTCCGTTGTAATTAAAGTTCCCTCGACTGTATGCGGGCTGGGTGATATCGCCCACAATGCGATCGAACTGCACGCCGGTTTTGAATTCATGAGCTCCATGAAGCAGCGTCACGTTGTCGGTGTAATCCTGGGCGCCGGTGGTTTGCAATGTGGGAGTAAATCTGCGCGATCCAAAGGAGCTGAATCCGTTCAGGTTGATGGTGGGCAGGCCGCCATTGTTGGCAATCTGCGGAATGCCCTGGATGCCATATTGCGCTGGCAGCCCAGTTGTGTTTCCGTCGGGCTCTTCCCGGGTATTGTAATTATGATCGAGTCCAAAGCGTGCTTCGTTGACGAGCGTGGGGGAGAAGATGTGCGTCTCGCTCAAAGCCAGAACATAGGTGGGCTGGGTAGTCGCAAAGGCGATTTGCAGCGCTCCGCCCGCGGGACCGGGGAACGGCTGGGATGCGGTGACATCAGCAGTGCTCCGGCTGAAGACGCCGAAAACGGAGTCTTTGGGGCTGACGATATGGTCTATTCTCACATCGTATTGGTTGATGTGCGTATTTTGCGGAGGGGCGGCGTAGTAATTCTGCTGCAGCCCGGCCGCAGTGGGCGCCGGCAACAACTGAAGCAGCCTAATTGCATTCGCGTCGATCCGCGACGCTGGAACCAGATTGAGCAGCGCAACGGCCCCGGTGAAGTCCGTCTTTCCAACCAGACTGCCGTTATAAAACGGATCGCGCACGTAGATCGTGCTTTTCTTGGTATTCACCAGGCCCGTAACGGGGTCGATGGCGCCGGCTGCGAGGGCGCGGGTGGTGGCCGGATCAAACACTGTTCCCAGAGGATATTTGCGCCCCAGCGCATCCGTTTCTGTTCCGCTGTTGCCGGTGATCAGGTCCTGCAGGTTTGTGAAACCACTATTGCGCATCAGGCTTGTTGGAATGGTGTCCGTGAACTGGGTCGAGGCCAAGGCCTGCGTGCGCTGGAAGTCCACGAAGAAAAATGTTTTGTCTTTCCCGTTGTAGCGCCCCGGAATGTACACAGGGCCGCCAATGGTGCCGCCAAACTGATTTTGCCGGTATTCCGGTCTTCTTGCCTTGTTCTGGTTGGAAAAGTAATCGTTGGCATTGAGCGCCTCATTGCGGAAGTATTCCCAGAGATCGCCCTTGATATGGTTCGTGCCCGATTTGATCACCGCATTCACTACCGCCCCGGCAGAGTGGCCAAACTCGGCGCTGTTGTCTCCATTCTGCAACTTGAATTCCTGGATTGCGTCGGGGACAGGCGCGATGGTGAGTCCGCCGAATACTTCTTCGTTATTGTTGACGCCATTCAACCGGAAATCCACCTGGCCCGGCTCCGCGCCACTCGCGAATATCGGGTTGTTTCCCGATGACGCTGGATTTGCCGTCACCGAAGCCGAAGAGCCGGGACCGATATAGGTGCCTGGCGCAAGCTGTGCCAGGGACAACCAGTTTCGGCCATTGAGCGGCAGGTCATTTGTCGCCGTCGAACCCACGGTCAGACCCACGGAAGCATCTTCCGTCTGCAACAGAGGCGCCGCCGAGGTCACCGTCACTTGGTCCGTGGCGCCGCCCACGGAAAATGGAATATCGGCCGTCACCGTATTTTGAACATGGACCTCTATGCCCTGCTGAAGATAGGTCCTGAAACCGGACGCCTGGGCCTTCAGTGTGTAAAAACCCGGGGGGACGGACATAAAGACGTAGGTCCCGCTGGAGGAAGAAGAAGTCTCCTGCGCAACCCCCGTCGCCTGGTTCGTCAGCGTGAGTTTGGCGTTCGGCACTACAGCTCCGCTGGAGTCTTTTGCCGTACCGGTGACGCGGCCCACATCGATCTGCGCCCAAAGCGGCGTAAAAGATAAGCCGATCCACAACACAACGCAAGCAAAATTCAGCAATAATTTTTTATTTCCGGCGCGTAACATTCTGCCCTCCTTGTAGAACACATTCCGACATGTTGATCCCGCTATTTTTTGTATACGCAATCATGACTGCAAATAAGCCCGCCGATTATGGCTCAGAATAGAATTGACTTAAAGAAACCGGTCTCTTGGGAGAAAGAGTTGCGCGGAACCGCATCCGCCGGTCTTATTTTAACCCGCGCCACAATACCACTTTCAATGATTCAATGCAATATAAAATCGGTATTCCAGGCCCAGGATTCCTGAGGGTTGGTTTCATTTAAGAGACCAGTATCTCAACCGGGCCAGAAAAAGCTATCGCTGGCCCGCGTAAAACCTTGTTCCATTTCCGCCGAAGTC
>CAYTQA010000191.1:0-6303 GCA_964439495.1 uncultured Terriglobales bacterium
GCCGTTGCATGCCCCTGTGCTGGTGCTGAATGCCTCCTACGAGCCCATCAATATCTGTGCCGCGCGGCGCGCTCTTGTGCTGGTACTGAAAGGGGTGGCCATCACGGAGGAGGAGAATGGCCATCATCTCCATTCCGCCCGCCTGGCCATGCGCTTGCCCTCGGTGATCCGCCTGCTCGAGTACCGCCGCATTCCTCACCAGACGCGGGCGCTCTCGCGCAAGAACATCCTGCTGCGCGACCGCAATACCTGCCAGTATTGCGGGGTGGTGCTGCCCTCGAGCGAGCTTACCCTGGACCACGTAATGCCGCGCTCTCGTGGCGGGCTCTCCACTTGGGAAAACCTCGTG
Organism: uncultured Terriglobales bacterium; assembly: GCA_964439495.1. Classification (GTDB taxonomy): domain Bacteria; phylum Acidobacteriota; class Terriglobia; order Terriglobales; family Acidobacteriaceae; genus CAYTQA01. The sequence goes on from CAYTQA010000191.1 coordinate 350, forward strand.
GCCTGCTGCCATGCGTGCAACCGGCAGAAGGGAAACCAACTGCTTTCGGAAATTCCCGATATGAAATTATTACGCGAGCCGCGGGCCTTCAGCCTGCATACCAGCAGGCATATTATGCGGATGATTGGACGCTCCGATTCCAAATGGAGAAAGTATCTGTTCTATTGAGCGATTGCTGACCCCGCCTCAGCGAATGCTGATACTCACATTGAGTATCCCAGTTCCTAATCTACTCCCAACCGCTTCAGACGCTGGAAAGCCTTAAATCAGAAACTCCTTTAGTTTCAGTGTCTTGCGATTTGAATTGTTATCTCCTTAATGGCAGTAAAACTGCATCTAATAAACTGCTTAGCCGAAAACTGTCTTTTCGGTGAAACCCCTACAAAGCATAGGATCTGGAGCCGTAATGGCAGAGAACGCAATAGATCAGATTGTGGCAGAGTTGAAAGACTCTGCCAGCCAGCATTATCCCGACCACGGAGAATTTCGCAGCATTCGAATTGTTGGCCACACCCCGAAGAGCGACCATTTTATTTACGACGTTTGCATGGATTTCGCGGAGGGAAGTGAGCGACTAGCGGCCAAGGTGTATCGCGGAGGCAAAGGAAGCCAGCGGAACGCCGTCTCCACCGCCAAAACGGAGACGGAAAACCTTGTCTATGTCCATTCGACGTTTGTCCGGAAACATTTGAGCGGTGTACCGCGTCCGCTGGGTGATTTCAGCGCGCTGGGTGCGGTGGTGACGGAAAAAATCTCCGGACTGCCGCTGCAATCCATCATCATGAAGGCGGCATTGCTGCCTGGATTTGCCGACGATGGCAGCCTGAGGAGTTCGGCACAGAAAGCCGGGGAGTGGCTGCGCAATTTCCATAAAGCGACCATGGAAATGCCGGTGCCCTTCGATACCGCCGCCTTGATCTCCGAATTGGAGACGCTATGCATCAGTTGCAGGGGAGAAGGATTGGACGATGCCGCCATCCAGACCATCCTGACCGGCGCAAAGCATCAACTGGCGCATAGCCGGAAGACATTGCCCGCCTCCGCCGTCCTGAACGACTTTACGCCATTGAATGTGATCGTCTGCGAATCGGGGATTGGCGTCTCCGACTATGCCCGGATGGCGCGCCACGGGAGCTCCTTCCATGACGTTGCCATGTTTATGGCGGCGGTCGAGGCGCTGGAGAAATATCCCTTCTGCAATCGCAATATCACGGTCCAGGTGCAGGACACATTCATGGAAGCGTATGGCGCCACCCCGGCGGAACAGGCCATTCTGCGCGTAATGAAGATGAAGGTCCTGTTGAACATGTTTGCGCAGGGTCGCGGCGTCAAGGACAGCGCTGTGAGAAAAAAGGTTATGTGGGCGACTGTAATGAAACGGTTCATTCAACAAGCTGCTCAGCGCTCCATGTCTCCAGCGGCTTAAAACACTCAGCGATCGAGAAAAGGCCATCTCAGCGATGGCCTTTTTCTATTTCGGAGATGGGGCGCTTCCGTTCTTGCCGTCGGGCTGTTTGCCGTTATTGCTGATGTCCTGCCCGTCATATGTGATCTTCACGTCGGAGCCGAAGCGGTGGTAATCAGTGTATTTCACGATGATTCGGATGTGGACGTCCTGCCCGTCTGAAAAATGCAGGACATCATCGGCGCGCGTGTAGGTGGGAAACCAGTACTTGCCGTCAATCTGTTCGCGATAGGTGGTGAATCGGGGAAAAAGATTTTCCTGCTGCTTCTTTTTCTTTGAATTTGTGTTTTTTGTCTCTGGAACGATCTTGCCGTAGGTCTTGACGATCTGCAGGTCCTGGTTGTCCACCCAGATGCGTCCTTGAAAATAGCGATGGTCTTTCACCATCTGTTTGGGGGCAAGGTCGAAGACATAGGTGTCGAGTTCGTCCACATGTTGCTGCCCGACATATAAAATCTGATACTCGGGAACCTCCTCTGTGGTCAACACAAAAGGCATGCGGTCTTTTATGTCAGTGTAATCTTCCTGACTCATTTCGACCCGTTGCAGGGTGGATTGCGGGGCATAAAGCACCTTCTCGATGCGGTGTCCCTGATCGTCGAACAGGATGTCGGAAACCATCTGGAACTCTCCGTCGACGGCGTTTCCATCCAGGGTCTGTACCTTCACGGATTGACGATATATATAGTGGTCCCGGGCAATCTTGAACTCCTCTTCCCGTGCGGCGAACTTTTGGATGATCTGCTCGACCGTGGTCCCCTGCGGGGGCGCGGGATTGATGGCATCTGCGGCATTGCCGCTGGATTGCGCCGCCGCGGAAGGAATGAGAAGAAGCAGCGGCAGAATGCGGTAGATAAGCGTTTTAATCATGGGATGGTTCTGAATCCCAAATCATACCCGGTTCCGGGAAATCCCTCCATAAATTGATGCGGAGTTTTGCAATCGGGAGCCGGTTACTTTAGAGGCAAGATCACCGATTTCTTAGATATTCCTCATAGATAAGGGCTTACAATGTCGGCAACCCCCAATGGTGGATATTCTCAAAGACGCTGCGATGTTCCTGATCCTGGGCGCGATTGTAGCGACATTTCTGTCGCTGTTTCGCCATCGACCCGCCCCTCAGAATCGATTGTGGCTGGCGGCATGGATCCTTATAGCCCTGCGCGCGGCCCTTGAGGCATTCGGCGCGGCAGCCAGGATACCGGTCAGATATCAGGGTGCAATCATACCGGCGATTCTGGAAGTTTCCGCGGTTTTGTTTGTTCTCTCCGAGACCAAGATTTTTGAGGTGCCCCGCCTCCGCCGGCCGCTTTTATTGACCCTGGTTACTCCCGCCTTTCTCTACAGCTTCCTGCAGGGCCTTGGCGTGCAACAGAGAGGGGTTTATCTGCTCCTTATGGGTGCATTGGTAATCGGTGCACTCGCCTGGGTGATTTCTTTTTTTGGCAGGAATATTCACGGATACTCCCGATTGGCCCTTTTTACTCTTGTCGTTTTGGGCGCTTGGGTTGAAATCAAGATATTTCATGGTGATTTCAATTTCGGATTTTTTGCGACCATAACCTTTTGCTTTACTTTTTCCGGCTTATTCTTCTGGCGAAATCGCAAACGCTTCTCTCCCGGAGTTTTGCTGACATGTTGCGGGTTCTTCGCCTGGGCTGCATTGTTTCCTCTGTTTTATCTTCTCCATGAGCCCTCTATCGTTGCCGCTTTAATTGCTGCGGCGAATGTTCCCAAGATCATTGTTGCCCTGGGAATGATTGTGACTCTTCTCGAAGAGGAGTCCATGGCAGCCAGCGCGGCGCGGGAAGACGAGCGCGCCACCCGCTACCAACTTCAGCGCTTCTATGATGTGACCTCACGCTTGTTGAGCGGCGCCGAGGTGCCCAGCATTTGCAGCTATATCACGCAAATGATCACTGAAACCAGCAATTTTCAGCGGGCCATGATCCTGCTGACGGACGAGCAGCGCAAGCTTTATGTGGCGGGTTCTTCGGGAGTAGATCCTGAAGCGCTTGAAAAACTCCAGGAAAGCGTTTCGAGGCGCAAAGCGGACATCATTTCCCAGATGTGCACGCCGGAGGCGAAGTTCGGAATGAATTCATTTCGCTCCACGGTTGAGAGGCTCGGGCCCCTCGGCATACCACCGGGCAATGCTCATTATGCCCGCAATCCTCATTGGAACGATGGGGATGAATTGGTCGTCCCCCTGCGTTCTCCCCGCGGCGCGCTGCTGGGATGCATCTCGCTGGACCATCCGAAAGCCGTGGAGCGGGTGAATGCGGAAGATCTTTACTCGGTCGAACTGCTCGCCGCCGATCTTGCGGTCTCCATCGAAAACGCAAATCTGCAGAGGCAGCTTGTGCTTTCTGAAAAACTTGCCGGGATTGGGCAACTGGTCTCCGGCGTGGCCCACGAATTGAATAATCCTCTCACCGCGGTGCTTGGTTACGCCGAGATGCTCGCGGACAATGCGAGCGACGAATCGGTAAAGCGAGATCTTGGCGTGGTGCGCCGAGAAGCCTTGCGCATGAAGCAGATTATCGAGAACCTTCTCCGCTTTGCCCGTCAGGCAAAATTCGATCATGCCCCGCAATCCCTGGCGGCGGTGCTGGATGATGTACTGAAATTGCGCGCCTACGACCTGCGCAGCCAGGGGATCCAATTAGTCAGCAAAATTCCGCCGGCGTTGCCCGGTGTGATGGTAGAGGAGAATTTGCTGAAACAGGTGTTCCTGAACATCCTCAACAACGCGCTGGATGCGCTCTCCGGACGTCCCGAGAAGAAGATTGCGATAGAGGCTTCGGTTGAAAACCAGCGCGTCCAACTGAGGTTTACCGACAACGGCCCTGGATTTGCCAGCCTGGACCATGTATTCGATCCCTTTTTTACCACCAAAAGCCCGGGAAAAGGGACGGGCCTGGGACTGAGCATTTGCTATGGGATCATTAAAGGGCATGGAGGAGAAATAACCGCCTTTAATCCGCCTTCCGGCGGGGCTTGCGTCCTGATCGAACTGCCGGCAGGCAGCGAACCTGACTCTCCGGACAAAAAAGCCGAGTCTCTTACGGCCCTTGACCGATAATCCCGCCAATCTTTCCATTTTCATTTAGACTTACCGTTCTCATCTCAGGAGGACTGCATGTTGCGTCGCATTGGAATCCTTATATTTATTTTGGCCTCCCTGGGCATGGCCATGGGTCAAAACCCGGATGCGCAGCCGGTAGCCAGGCGTCCATTCACCTTTGAGGACATGATGGCGCTGAAGCGCGTGGGAGAGCCAGTGGTCTCACCGGATGGCAAGTGGATCATTTTCTCCGCGGTAGACGTCAATCTGGCGGAAAACACGCGCAAGCCATACCTGTGGATCATTCCCTCCGAAGGCGGAAGCGCGCGGCGCCTGAGCAACAGCCAGAGCATAGAGGACCGGGGGCGATTCTCCCCGGACGGCAAGCAGGTCCTGTATCTTTCCGATGCCACGGGTGGAACGCAGATATGGGTGGCCGATTTCGATTCCGCAAGCGGTACTTTCGTCGCGGCCCCTCGTCAATTGACCTCTCTTTCGAGTGAAGCGGACGGGCCCATCTGGTCTCCTGACGGAAAGAATGTTCTCTTTATATCGGAGGTGTATCCCGATTGTGGCGATGATGCGTGCAACAAGGCTCGTGATGAAGAGCGCGCAAAATCGAGGGTAAAGGCGCTCATCTTTAACCGTCTTTTTTATCGCCATTGGTCGAGCTATACCAAATTCAAGCGCACTCATCTATTCGTGGTTCCGGCGGAGGGGGGCACGCCCAAAGACATTACACCGGGAGATCACGACGTCCCTCCATTCAGCCTTGGCGGGCAGGACCTCTATGCCATCTCCCCCGATGGGCAAGAGGTCGCCTATACCAGCAACATCGATGAGGTCTAGGCGACAAGCACAAACAACGATGTATTTATCGTTCCCATTACAGGAGGCAAGCCCCAGAAGATCTCCACCAGTCCCGGAGGCGATTCCACCCCCCTGTATTCGCCCGATGGAAGATACATCGCTTATCGTTCTCAAGCGCGCGCCGGATATGAGAGTGACAGGTTTCGCTTGCTCCTTTTTGATCGCCAGACCCGGCAAACCCATGAGCTGACCCAGAACTTCGATCTGTGGGTCGGGTCTTTTACATGGGCCCCGGACTCCTCGGCAATTTATTTCAGCACGGAAGAAAAAGGCGAGGCTCCGATTTATGTGGCCTCGCTCAAAGCTGCTGCAATATGGAAGGTAGTCGATGGACATGATGACGATCTGACCATCGGCAAGGACGGCAAGACCCTCTTCTTTACCCGGATGTCGGTCGGCGCTCCCAATGAGATCTATGGGGCGGATATCTCGGCCATCAATACCTCCCAGGCGCCGAATTGCATGGGACCATCCGGCGCAGGGTCAAAAAGCAAAAATTTATCGCGGAATTGCTTACAGAACGGTCCCGCCTCTGTTGCCGCCCGGCAACTC
>CAYTQA010000192.1:0-6276 GCA_964439495.1 uncultured Terriglobales bacterium
GGAGACGCGGGCGCATACGTCTGCCCTTGACACCGCCGTTGTTGTTATAGATGGAATGACATCGGGCAATCCTTCCTTGTCCAGGACTTTGAAGAAAATCAAATTCGCGGAATTTCAAATCTAACGTCGCAGCGGGATGAGCGCATGCAAGCGGTACTCGCGCAAGAACAGTCCAAGCCAAACAAGAACTCCAAAAACGATCGGAAAGCTCGTATTAAACACAGGACTGCCCGCGCGAACATTGGCGGCGGTTGCGCCGCCGAGATGGGCCGTCAGCAAGATCGCGCCGAGCACCGAAGTGCGTGGAATCACATATAATGCTGTCCAGACCAGCACTGCAATCCCAATTCCGACGATAGTACTTTCAGGAAACCCTATTCGAACTGTTGCTTCGACCACCTGCGGCGTCTTCAACACCTTTGTAAGGCCGTCTAAAATCATGAACAACACAACAAGGCCACTTACAATGCGCCCAGCCCAAAGACCAGCTTTCGAAACAGAAGCCGACTCAGATGCTGCCTCCATATTCCGCCTCCTCACCTTCAACTCGTCCTATCTTCCGCTATAGCTAACTGCGAGCCCGTTTCAGTTCAGAAAGAACTCCGTCAGAACCGGCGCCAGCAGGGACGACTTCACCATGTGCGTCTGGCCCGGCGACATGGCGTCCGTTGGGAAGCGCCGGTCCGCTGCCTGAACGATCGAATGCGATAGTCGTGCCGTCCTTGGATCGCACCGTCTTCATCGACTTGTCCTCCGGCCGGCGAAACCTCAAGCTTGGGCCAAGTACTCCACGAGCCGGTCGAACTGCTGATTCCACCCGATCGGGGCACCGCGCATGATCTCCTCCGACTCGAACGACAACACCTGGTGCACCGTCACCTTGGTTTTGTCTTCTTGTTCGGTGAACGTCACCTCAGTCCATACGCCTCGTGATGGATCGCCGTGAATGGCACCATCGAACACCAGCCGTTCCGGTTCGATGACCTCAAGGTACACGCCGTCAAATGGATAATCGTTTCCGCCGGGTCCGCGCATCGAATACCGCCCGCGCCGCCAGCGCCCGCCGGGACGGACATTCATTTCGTGAATCGTGGTTTTGAATCCGTGCGGACCCCACCACTCTGCGACGTGTTTCGGATCGGTCCATACCTTGAATACGAGATTTCGAGGCGCATCGAATATGCGCGTTACTGTCAGCTCCCGGCCCGGAGCGCCTTCTGCGGCCCTATCGCCCGCGCTTCTTGCTGCCATCGCTGTTCTCCTTTTGCACCTTCCACAAGTACTCGCCCAGCCGATCAAAACTGTCTGTCCAGAACTGGCGGTAGCGCTCCACCCAGTTCGACACATCCTTCAGCGGTCCAGCCTCAAGCTGGCACGGCCTCCACTGCGCGTCGCGGCTGCGCACAATCAGTCCGGCGCGCTCCAGCACCTTCAAGTGCTTCGATACGGCAGGAAGGCTCATCTCGAAAGGTTCGGCCAACTCAGTTACGGAAAGTTCGCCCAACGCGAGCCGCCACAGGATCGCACGCCGCGTCGGATCGGCAAGAGCCGCAAAGGTTGTGCTTAATGGATCTGCTCCCATCGTATTTAACCTACTGGTTAAATACACTCACTCGCCTCATTCTGTCAAGCACTTTTTGGGACCGCGCGGCTAGATGAAAAGTACGAATCGACGCTGCTGGCTGGACCGAGGAATCCGAGTCAGAGAGGCTTTCGTCTCTCTGACTCGGAACTGTGGGTGGATGCGGCAGTCGGTCATTCGGCAGCTTCGGGCAAGAACTCTTCGATGGTCTTGTATCCGTTGTGCCCCTGACCGACTTTCACCAGACAGGGAAGATGGAGTTCCATTCCAGCTTCGATCTCGCCTGCCGGAAGGTCGTCGGCGCGCACCAGAGTTCTGCTGATCGCAGGCTTACCGCCGTGGCGCGGTTTGATTGTGCGCCAATGCGGCCTTCAGCCTCGCGATCCGGTTTTGCAGCGCCTGATCTTCCGGACTTCTTTGGGCTTCGATTTGCGCCTCCCGCAGAGCGCCGCTGAAATCCTGCTGCGCCTCCAATGCCTCCGACAGCGCGCCATGGAGGCCTTTTCCCTCTGGCACAAGTTCAATGCTCTTCCGGATCTCCTCCGCCCCCAGGTCAGGCTTGCCCAGCCTGGTCAGGACAATGCCCAGCATGAGGTGGGCCTCCGGCACGCTAGAATCGTAAGCCGCGGCCCGCGCCAGATAGAACTCCGCCCGTGGATACTCGTGCAGGCGATATTGCAAAAGGCCGAAGTCGTAATTCACAGCGGGATTGGTTGGCAGCCGCCGCACCAAATTTTCGAGCAGCGGATATGCCTTGTCGTACTGACCGCGTTTCACCAGCTCCGCCGCCAAGTCCATTGCGGGCAGTCCATTGTTGGGGGCGATCTTGGTCCCACGCGCATAGAGCAGCAGGTCGCTGCTCCAGTATGTCTGCTGGATGATGGTCGCGCACAACAGCCCTGCGATGACCACTAACAGCACACCCGCGCGCAGCCGAGGCGACTCGAGGAGCGTGCCTGCTCCAATTATTGCCTGCGCGATGGCCGTCCCCAGAAAAAGGAAGAAGCCCGCGGACGCCATATACAGATATCGATCATGCACAAGCTCGCTGGCGCTGAAGGCAGGTAGATAAAGGGCCGGAAGCAGCGTGAACAGCAGCCAGGCCAAGCCGAACTTCGCCGGCTTGTTTTCCGGCAGCTTATGGACCACATACCAGGCCGCGGCACAGAACAGGGCGGTCCCAATCAGCGGAATGACAAACTGGTGGAGCTCCGGTCTGTCCACATAACCGGTGTCATAGAACGCGCTGAGGCCAGCCGGCCAGAACAGCATCCGCAAATAGAAGAAGAGGACGGACGGCAATGTGAGCAGGACCTGTGCAAGCGAGGGATGCTCCACCGGGTGCGAGAAACCCTTCAGCGCCCATACACGTACTAATAGATAAGCAACACTCAGCGGCATAAACACCAGCGCCGGGCGCAACGCCCTCCATGCGCGGGTGAGCGGAGAGCGCTCTCTGCCGTCCCATATCCATACATACGCCGCGATGATGGCCGGAAGCACGATGGCCGGTTCCTTGGTCAGCATCGCCGCCGCATAGAGCAGGAGCGAGAGCGCCAGTCCCGCGCGGGATTTCTTTTCACGATATCGCAGCCAGCACACGAACGCGCCGGTGAACATGATAAGGGCGAGCGAATCGAGCGAGTCGCAGATCCATGCGCCCGTTTCCACATGCGACGGATGCAGCGCAAACGCCATGCCGGTGAAGACCGCGATCCATGTGCGCTGGGTCAACCGCAGCGCCAATGCATAGATCATGACCGCCGCGCCGACGTATACCAGCACGGTCGTCAGATGCCAGCCAAACGGATGCAGTCCGAATGCCGCATGATTGAGGCGCAGCCACAGGAGAAAGAGCGGGCGGTAGTAGTCTGCCGGGGTGCTTGGCATCCCCGCCCACAGGTCCGCGGTGAAGTATTTGGGGACCCAGCGCCAGGCCTGCACTCGCGGATTGCCGGCGATCAGCAGCCAATCATCGAAGACGAATGGGAACCAAAGCGTGCCGATGTAGGCCACAAAAGTGACGGCGGCAACCAACAGCGCGCCGAGTCGCCGGGGAGCAAGCGTGCTTTCCTTGCTGTGGGAAGGTGCGGTGGTGGCCATGGAGTATTAGCCATACTGTATCAAGTCGCCTCCGAAACGCTATAGCTTTTGTTCGCACGGTTGGACCGGAAGGACGACGTTCCTTTTTTAATATTTCGACCAGAATTTCTCCAATGCGATTTTCACAAGGTCCGTTCTTGTAAAATAAACGGTTGTGATTTTTTACTATCCCTTCCTCTGGAGTAGCAATGCTGTCTTGCAGTCCCCTGCGAGCGCTGTGCTCGTCGCTTTTATTCCTTTATAGTCTGATCGGTTTCATTCATTTCAGCGCAGCGCAAACGTCCTCCGGGAGCCCAGCGCAGAGCTTTCAAACGCAAGCCGCGGGAAGGCGAAGCTCCGGAACGCAAAGCTTGGGAACGCAAATTTCGGGAACTGTGAAAGACCCATCCGGAGCGGCGATCGCCAATGCCAGCGTGGTACTCAAAAACGCGAGCGGCACGGTGGTGGAATCCGGGAGCACAGGGCCCGAAGGCGGCTTCCTGTTCCCCGGGATTGCGAATGGCCAATACCTGCTTTCGGTGGAGAGCCCGGGATTCAAGCCGTTCCAGCAGAAGGTCGAAATTTCCGGGCGGCTTCTTCGGCCTCTTGCGATCAATCTCAGCATCGCGGCCCTGTCCGCTGACATCAGCGTGCAGGCGCAAAGCGCCGAGGTAAGCACCGAGCCCGCCGAGAACCACAATACGACCGAGCTGGATCCTGCCTCGCTCGCGGGACTGCCGGTACTCGATCAGGACTACATCGCGTTCCTCGCCCAATTCCTCGACCCGGGATCGACCGCGACCGGCGGCCTCAGCCTGGTGGTAAATGGGGTCGAAGCCAATGGGCCGGGCGTGACTCAGTCCGCCGTGCAATCGGTCAAAATCAACGACAATCCTTATTCGACTCTGTTTGCCCGTCCCGGACGCGCCCGCCTTGAGATCACTACAAAAGGCGGCACTCCAAAACTTCACGGAGAGCTGAATTTCTCCTTGCGCGATTCGTTGTTCGATGCCAAACCCGCCTACGCTCCGGTCAAGCCCAATGAACAGCGCCGGTATTTCGAAGGTAGCCTCACCGGCCCCCTCACCAGCGCCAAGACAACATTCCTGCTCTCCGCGGACTACGACAGCCTTAACAATGAGGCGGTGGTGAATGCGGTTACGCCCTCGGGCAGCGTGAATGAGAATGTGGCTACGCCCATGCGGCACGCTTTTACCTCTGCGCGCGTCTTCCACGACTATGGCGAGGGCAATCAGTTCTGGATCGGCTATTCCTACGAGCAGCGCAGCCAGCACAATCAGGGCGTGGGCGGCACCGTCCTTCCGGAGGCGGGATACCGGAGCGAATTTCAGGAGCACGAGATCAACATCGGCCAGACGAACGTGATTTCCGCGAAGTGGCTGAACCAATTCCGCATCCTGTTCGGACACTATAATGCGCCCACGATCAGCAACCTGGAGGCGCCGAACATCACGGTACCCGGCAGCTTTGAGGGCGGCGGCGCGCAGGCCGATGGGAAACGGACGGAGTATCACACCGACAGCAATGACACGGTTACCTACTCCTCGGGCAAGCATGAGGTGAAGTTTGGATACGACTTGCCTGACATCAGCCGTCGCGGCGCCGACGACTGGACCAACCAGCTTGGCAGCTATACCTTTTCCTCGCTGGCGGCCTATGCCGCGGGAAAACCGCAGACTCTTTTCCTGCAGCGCGGCCAGGGGCATTTGACCTTTCTCGAAGCCAACTTCGCGCTCTTCGCCGAGGACACATATAAGGTCCTCCCCAGCCTGAGCGTGACCTATGGAGCGCGTTACTACTTTCAAAACTTCTTTCACGACGATCCCAACAACATCGCTCCGCGCCTGGCCTTCGCCTGGGCGCCGACTCACGACCGCAAGACCGTCGTGCGCGGCGGGGCGGGCATTTTTTATGATCGCACCGGGCCGGGTCCGATCGCGCAGCTGCTGCACTTCAACGGCATCAACCTGCGGCGCTATGTGATTGACAATCCTAGTTATCCCTTTTTGCCGGACACCTCCAGCCTCCCCATCAGCACCGTCTCTCTCGCGCCCAACGCGCAAATTCCTTACATCGTGCAGTGGGGCATCGGGGTCGAGCATCAGCTCACGCAAAAGGCGGTCGTCACCGTCAACTGGGAGGTCGCGGATGGCATTAAGCGGTGGCGCGCGCTCGATCTCAATGCGCCGCTCGCCCCCGATTTCACCACGCGCCCCGATCCCGCGCGCGGCCAGGAGCTGTTCTTCAACTCGGATGGCCGTTTCGTGAGCAGGGCGTTCTATGTGGACTTCAAGGGCGCGATCACCCGCTGGTTTACCGGGCAGGTGCAATACCGGTTTCAACACGCCTATAGCGATACCGAAGGGATCAATTACGTTCCGTCCAACAGCTACGCCCCGGAGAGCGATTACTCACGCGCCTCATGGGACGAGCGCAACCGCTTCAGCCTGCTCGGATCATTCAGGCTTCCTGAGCATTTCACCGCCGGCGCCGCGCTCACCTTTCACAGCGGAGATCCATATACCGAGCTGACCGGCTTCGATAACAACGGAGATGGCATCCTGAACGACCGCCCGGCTGGGGTCCCCCGC